>JAVXWK010000540.1:0-7802 GCA_032230575.1 Pseudonocardiales bacterium
TGTCCTTTGTTGCACCGGCGAACGACATCCGCACGAAGTGGTGGCCGTCGACCGGGTCGAAGTCGATGCCGGGGACGATCGCGACGCCGGTGTCGGCCAGGAAGCCGCGGCAGAAGGCCATCGAGTCGTCCGTCAGGTGCCGTACGTCCGCGTAGACGTAGAAGGCGCCGTCAGCCGGTGCGAGCTTGTCGATGCCGAGGTTCGTGAGGCCTTCGAGAAGGAGGTCGCGGTTGGTCTTGTACCTCTTGAGGTGTTGCGCCGTTTCCGCGTAGGCGTCGGGGTGGAATGCCTCGACCGCGGCGTATTGCGCCAATGCGGGCGGGCAGAGGGTGAAATTGCCGGTCAGGCAGTCGACGGCGCGGCGGAGGCGTTCCGGCAGCAGCATCCAGCCGAGCCGCCAGCCGGTCATCGCGAACGCTTTCGAGAACGAGTTCACCACAATGGACTCTTTGGACGTTTCCCACGCGCAGTGCAGCGGCTCGCCGTAGCTGATGCCGTGGTAGATCTCGTCGCTGACCAGCTGGACGCCGTTGCTCTGGCACCACTGCGCGATCGGGCCGACGTCGACCGTCGTCCCGGTCGGGTTGGCCGGGCTGGCCACGATCACGCCCTTGAGGTCTGGGGTGAGCATCTCGACCGTGGGCTGGAAACGCGTTTCCGGGCCGCACGGCAGCTCGACGACCTCGCATCCCAGTGCCTTCAGGATGTTGCGGTAGGCGGGATAGCCAGGCCGGGCCAGGGCGACCTTGTCGCCGGCGTCGAACGCCGCCAGGAACGCCAGCGTGAACGCGCCGGACGACCCCGTCGTGACCACCACGTCGTCCGCGGTCACGTCGAGGTCGTACTGGCGCTTGTAGTGCTTCGCGATGGCGCCGCGCAGCTCGGGGATGCCGAGCTGCTCGGTGTAGCCCAGCGCGTGGTCGTTCAGGGCTTTGGCCGCCGCGTCCCGCACGGGCCGGGGCGCCGGGCTGGAAGGCTGCCCGGCGGCCAGCGAGATCACGTCGCCGTGCGTCCGCTGCCTTTGTGCGGCAGCGGAAAGCACGTCCATGACGTGGAAGGGCGGTACGTCGGCGCGGGCAGCCACGGTCAGCATGGCGACAGGCTAACCGCCGGTCAGTAGCCCTGGTAGCCACCGCCGTGGGCCATGGCCTTGAGGCCGGGGTGGCCTTCGAAGCCGCCGTAACGCGAGAACGTGTACCGGACGCCGGCGATGATGTTGTCGACCGGGTTCCAGATGTCGTCGTGGCCGGGCAGCTTGTGGGCGTTGAACGTCGAGTCGATGCACTGCATCAGGCCCTTGGACGGGTGGCCCGCCTGGTAGTTCGAGTCCCACAGGTTGATGGCGTGCGGGTTGCCGCTCGACTCCTTCTCGATGATCGCCCAGATCTCGTCGATGTTGTCGTCGGTGACCGGGATTCCGTTGGCCTGCAGGATCTTGATGGCCTCTTTGATCCACTCCTGGACGTTGCCGGGAGGAGGGCTGCCCGACGGCGGGCCGCCGCTGGGGCCCATGCCGCCGCCACCGCCGCCACCACCGCCGCCGGATTCGCTGCCACCACCGCCACCGCCGCCTCCTTGATGCTGGGAGGGTGCTGGTTGCTGCTGCTGTTGGGGCGGAGTGTCCGAAGAGGACGCTTTGGTGGAGTCGTCGGGCGGCGGAGTCGGCGCCCACTGGATCGCCTTGCCCGGCGCGGGCGTGAAGGACTGGGTGTTCGGGTCCTCAATGGACGAGAACTTCGGCGCGAGCGCTCCTGGACGGCCCTTGAGGGTGCCGGCGGCGGCGTTCACGGCGTTTTCCGCTTGGGAGATAACGGGTTTCGCGTCACTGGCGCCCTCGGCGCAGTAGCTGCGGATGACGCTGTCGACGTCCTCCTGCGGCTGGCCGTGCAGCTGCTGCCGTGCCTGACGCGCGCGGCTCAGCACGTTCTCGCAGATGGTCGTCAGCTGGGTCTTGGCGGTCTCCAACGCGTTCGCGGCCGCCTCCAGGTCGGCCGCGGCGCCGTTGAGCCCGTCTGTCATCGACGTGCCGGCCTTCGTCACTTTGCCCATGTAGGCGACGAAACCGTCCGCCGACTGGCCCTCCCAGGCGCCGTCGAGCTGGCTCACCGACTTCTGCAGGGCGTTCGACTGGTCACCGCACTTGCCGGCCGCCTGCTTCCAGCGGTTGGCGATGTCGCGCACGGCCTGCGGTTGCGCGGTCTCGATCTTGTCAGCGAGCGCGGCCAGCTCAGCCCCGCCGGGCAGCCCCGCGACCTCGTCCATCGCGCTCACGTCAGACCGCCTTCATCGAGGTCTTGTTGGTTTCCTCGGTGTCCGTGACGGTGGTCTGGATCGCGTCGAGCGCACCCTCGACCTTGCGCAGCACCTTCTCGGCCGCTTCGAACTCCTGCGTGCCGGCCTGGTCCATCGCCGTCACCGCGCCTGAGATGGCACCGGAAGCACCGAGTTTTCCGAAAATGTCCGGATTGCCGTACTGATTGGAAAAGCCGTCACCGATCGCGCCGAATTGTCCGGCTTGGCTGCTCACGGTTGTCCGGCACTGTTCCATGGCCTCGGTGTTGAACTTGGCCACAGCCATGCTTACCCCCTGAACGTCTCCCCGCCGACCTTAGAGCGAATTGCTCTGCTCGGCCGGGTGATTGGACGCAGGGGGTGTCACGAACGTTCCACTCAGACCTCTTGCAGGAGCTCCCAGACAGCCGCGGCGAGCCGATGGTTGTCGACGGGCGTGATCGTGCACCACTGGCGCCCGTCACTGCTGGGCTTGAGCTGCCGCAGGTACCGCCCGTTGTGCGTGTCGTGGAACGAGACCACCCGCTTCGCCCGCTGCCCGTTGCGCTGCACCCCGAACTGCCCGCGCGTGGACGTCCCGTCCAGCATCCCGGCCAGCTCCTGCGCGTCGCCGAGCCGCATCCCCTGCCGCTCCAGCATGGTGATGAGTCTCTGCGCGTCCGTGCCGACGTCCTTGGCGGCCTTGACGAGCTCTTCGTACGGCAGGCTGATCGACCGCCCGAACCCGGCCGGCATCTCCCCGGCCACCGAGACGGCAGCCTCCGCGAGCGCCGTCCCGCGCGCCTCGATCAACCACATCTCATCGCGATCCTGCACAGCCAGGATCGCGTCGTCGCCAATGGCCGCCGCCAGCCCGCTGATCTGCCGGTCGGCCCAAACCCACAGGTCGATCGACATGGTCGCGTTGGCCAGCAACGCGAACCCGTCGGCCAACTCGGGCAGAACCCGGCCGTTGTCGGCCAGGCCGCGCGCCTCCAACGACTCCCAGGCCCGCTTCACCACCTCGGCCTTCTCGGTGTGGGTGATGGAGGGAATCCGCGTGTCCAGCGCGACGTGCGCGGCCGGGAGGCGCTGCGCCTCCCAGACCACGGCGAACTCCACTGTGGACAAAACCACAGAACCTGGTGAGCTCAAGGGATTACTGGTCCTTCGGGTCTTCGCCGATGACGGACTGCACCACCATGCGTTCGTCGCCGAACACATCATCGGAGTCGACGCCGTACTTGCGCACGTGCTCGCCGTCCTCCTCGCCCTCACCCTTGGCCGCACCGGCCGCGGGAGACATGAGCGACCCGGACTTGCCACCGGCGCCACCCTTGCCGGGTGTGGTTCCAGGCCGGCTGCCCTCAGGCCCGACGCCAGCCGCCGCACCAGGCGTCATGGTGCCGCCGGGGCCCTTGCCCGCAGCGCCAGGACCGCCGGGCGCACCTGGTCCGCCCTTGCCGCCACCTGCACCGATGGTGCTCGGAGCACCCTTCGGTCCGGTCGGGGCGATCGGCGTCTTCGGGGCCTGGCTCGGGCCACGTCCGCCGCCGACTACCTGGGCGCCCTTCGCGGTGCCTGCCGTGGCCGCGATGCCCGTCGCTGCCGCGCCTGCTGCCGCGATGCCGGCCGGGAGGACGGACGGGAAGGGCTTGGGGAAGCCGGGTCCGCCCGCGAGCGGGGTCGGGGTGGCGCCGGGGAGGATGCCTGTGGTGCTGCCGGGGATGCCCGGGGTGGGACCGACCGGAGTGCCAGGGGTGCCGGTGAAGCCAGGGCCGCCGGGGAAGCCGGGGCTGCCAGGGGTTCCCGGGATACCGGTGTGGGGCGTGCCCACAGGAGGCCCGACCGGCGTGCTGACTGCAGCGCTGGCAACGACGATGTCCGGCGCCTTGTCAGGCGCGCGGAAGCCGTTCAACGAATTCTGGCTGCCGGCGACATAACCATTCAGACTGTCGATGGCCTGCTGACGGGCGCGGTTGGTGGCCTCGACTTCCTTGGCGTGGTCGGTCTCAATTCCGACAACGCTGCCGACCTTGTCTTTCCAGTTCTGCTCGGCGTCTCCACGCAGGTTCTGCTCAGGAGGCGTGCTGTAGCGGGCGGTGCTGGTGCTCTCGCCCTGTTGCGCTATAGCCTGAGAACTCTGGTTCGACGCGTGACTGCTGTCATCGATGCCGGCCGCAACGACGTCAGTCTTCTCGTGGCTCTTCTCGCCGGCCGCGCCAACCCAATCGATTTTCAGCTCTTTGAGCTGAGCCCGGATAGTACTGTCCACCGAGTCCAACAGATTGGCAATGTCACGCAGGGCTGCGGACGCATCGCTGAACTTAGATGCCACGGAAGTGCTGGAGAGCTTTTTGACCTGGTCCGCGAGTTGCTGGTTGGACCAACCTTCGAAGTTCCAGTCGCGGAGCTGCCGATAACCCGACATGATTCCCCCTCACTTCAATGTCTTGAGCGTCGCGAGTGCGAGACCGGCGGCCTTCTCCGCGTTCCCGCACACCACGGACTGGGCCGGCTTTTTGGCTGAGGTCGGGATGTAGCTGACCATCAACTGCTGCCCATCTGCCACATCGATCGCGACGGAGCAGTCGAATCCGGATACACCTTTCAGCTGGACCTCGACGGCGCCGAAATCGCCAACCTTGATCAACTTGGAGTCGTAGTTGCCCCCTTGCAGCCAGTAAGCCGCACCATTGTGGGTCACAACGCCGATCGTGTAGGCGAAGCTGTCCTCGCCGTTGTAGTGACAACTAGGCGACTTTCGCCCATCGACCAGGTCAAGGTCCGCAGGGGAGGTAGCGACCGTCTGGAGCTGTGTCATCTGATCCGCAGTCAGCAGCTTGCACGCATCTACGGAGTCCAACTTGAGGCTCGACGGACGCACGGGCAGTTTGCTCGTGGAGTCACTGGCCGAAGAGGGGCCAGTCTGCGGAGCAGGTGTCGGATTTCCCTTTTCACCTGAAGTGGTGCAGGCCGATATGGTCGCCGCAATGACTACTGCGGCGGCTAGCTTGGAAATACGCATTTTCACGCTTTCGGCCCGAACGTCGCCTTGATGTCGTCTTCAGTAAAACCGTACTGCTGAGCAGACGCCTTCAGCTGATCGGAAAGATGCTTCAAAGCATCTTTGTACTGCCCGATACGCACGGCGTAGGAGTCGTCGCGTTCGCCAACCAAGCGATCATTCCAAGCTTCGACCACGTCCAGGCTGACATCGTCACCGGAGAAGTTGATTCGCAACTTGGGGACAACATCCAAGTACGCCTTCTCCAGCAGTAGCCACTGGTCGTACACGACCTTGCCGGCCTTCAGGACGGTGTCCTTGTCGACGTGGAACTGCTGTGTCGACGGGCCCGAGGAAATTCTGTCCATGATCGACGTAGCGGCCTTGAAGGTGCTGACCGCACCGGCCACCGCGCCACCAGCCAGTCCCGCAGCGGCACCGAGAACGGCATCCGCCCCCGCGTTCTCCTGTGTCACGACGTCGTACCCCCGTACGGTTGGTAACGGTTCGGTCCCGCTTCGCAGGCTACCAACGCCCGCGTAAGACGTACCTGTGGTTGGACGAAGACCACCCCTTGTTGGTTCCACGTCACCCTCGGTTTCGTTTCCGCTGGCGCACGCGGTCGATTCCGGTAGCTTCCGCCTCTGGGGGAGGAAGGCACACACGACCACCTGGGGGAACACGTGCACGGGCCGCAGCAGCCTTACCCGCCGCAACAGCCGTATCACCAGCCCTATCCATTTCAGCAGTACCCGCAGCAACAGATGCCACCGCCCCGGAAGAAGCGCACCGGGTTGACCATCACGGCGATCTTGGGAGCACTGGTCCTGGTCGGCGGAGGCGTCACTGCCGTGATCCTGGTCAAGGGCGACGACAAGTCCGCGGCGGCGACAGAGCAGGCGCCCGGTCCAGCCGACCCCTCGGTGATGGCGCAGAACATCGGGGAGGTCACCAGGTACGGCGATGTGGCCGTGTTCGACGCGTGCGCCGTGCTACCCGCGACCGCGGTTGAAGATCTGGGCTTCAAGGACGCCGCACACGGCTGGCACAACCAGACCTACCTGTCCCGATCGGTGCCTGCGGCCGAGGCCACCATCAAGGACGAGTTGGACCCGATCTCGGTCTGCATGTACGAGCCGATGATCGAGAACCGGCTCGAGCGGATCACCCTCTCCGTCTACCAGCGACCGTTCAACAGCCTTCTGCCCGCGGACTACGCGATCAAGGACGACACGTTCTTGATGGTCGGAGGGCTCAGGACGGTGATGGCTCCCGGGTTGAAGCCGGACAGCTTCGACGCCCGCATCACCACGGGCGACGGCAAGACGCAGGCGCACGTCGGCACCTCGACCATGTCCGATGTCAAGGAGATCACCGACCACAAGGCCACGTTCATGAAGTTGCTCGAACTGGTCGCACAGAACCTGAGCAAAGGGCCGCAAGGCCTGACGACACACGTGCACACGGGGCGGTACGAGAAGGTGCCGAACGCCTGCGACATCTTGAGCGCCGAACTGTTCCAGGAGCTCACGCAGAGCAAGGACTCCGGCATCGCGGAAGCGGACTACCGCGAGCGGGAGAGCATGGAGAAGTTCGTTACCGACAAGAACGAGACGCGTTACTTCTACTCGAACCAACAGGACTGCCGGCGGCTCTCGCCCGAGTGGTACAACGCCAAGTCGCGCAGTGACGGCAGGGCGTTGAAGGTCGAGCTGGAGACATACCGGGACGCCGAGATGGCGGTCCGGAACGCGCATGACTGCAATCCCAACTCGCCGTCGTGCAAGGTGTTCGGTGAAGCCGTTCTGACGGACGAGAAGATCGGCGACTTCGCGACGTGCAGCTACCGGGTGGGCGACTCGCCGACGATGTCGTTCGTGGCGGGGCGTACCCAGGTGCGCCTCACCGGATTCGGCAACTGGGCTCCGGAGGACCCCAGACAGTACAACGAGGTCTTCACGCCGATTGCCAAGCGGATGGTCGACGAGGTTCGGAAGGCGATCGGATAGGGCACAGGAAGTCGGGTGCCGAGGCAACGCAGCCCATAACGTTGGGAACGTGTTGGAGCGACTCAACCAGGCCATGGCCCGCATCGAGCAGAGCCTCGACGGCGAGGTCGACGTCAAGGAGCTCGCGCGGATCGCGGGCACCAGTGAGTACCACCTGCGCAGGTTGTTCAGTGCGCTGGCCGGCATGCCGCTGAGCGAGTACGTCAGAAGAAGGCGGCTCACCAAGGCGGCGAGTGAGGTCCTCAGTGGACAGGACTCGTTGCTGGACATCGCTGTCAGGTGGGGTTACGGGTCCAACGAGGCCTTCGCGAGGGCGTTCAAGGCCATGCACGGGGTCGGGCCGCAGGAGGCCCGGACGCAGGACAAACCGTTGCAGTCGCAGCAGATTCTCACGTTCAGGCTGGTTGTCGAAGGGAGCACGAGCATGGAGTACCGGATCGTCGACAAGGAAGCGTTCAAGGTCGTCGGACGGGGGACGCGGGTGCCGTTGGTGCACCTGGGGATGAACCCCGCGA
>JAVXWK010000567.1:0-2507 GCA_032230575.1 Pseudonocardiales bacterium
ACCAAGCGCGCGGTGGGCCGGAGCGCCGCCATCACCTACAGTCCCGCCAAGGTACGGCGGATGCTGCAGACAGGAGCGGCGGAGGCGGTGCGCCGAGAGCGCCGGGGCGACTTCAAGCCGTTTACCCTGGAGCGGCCCTACCGGGTCGAGTTCACCCTCCGCCACAGCTATCCCGACAGCCTGGTGCAGGGGGTCGGCACGCTCCCGGAGTTCAAGCTGGAGAAGACCGGTGACCGCTCCTATCTCTACGTGACCGACAGTGCGCGCCAGATGGGCTGGCTGCTCGACGCCATCGAAGAGCTGGTGATCCGATGAGCCGCCTCGTTCTCATTGCCGCCTTGATCCTGCCGCTCCCGGTCTGGGCGCAGGCCCGGGCCACCGGCGATACGATGCCCCGCGACACCACGCCGCCGGCCGCCTACTTCGGCGTGACCGAGTATCAGCTCGCCCGACAGAAGCTGGAGCAGGACATGCAGCGTGGCGGGTTCAGCGTCTACATCATCGACGATATGGAGGGGTTGGCCGGCGCAGTCCGGAATGCAACCGAGATGAAGCCGGGGACTCGAGGCGGGTCGCCGAAGCACGAGCGTTTTCGCCAGGAGCTGACCGACGAGGTCAACGCGCTCATTGCGGGCGCGCGGGCCGCGGGAGCGACCCAGTTCATCGTCAACGAGGGGCACGGCGGCACCCTGTTCCGGAACGTCCTGGTGGACCAGCTCGACCCCGAGGCGATCCTGATCCGCGGCTACCCCAAACCGATCGTGATGTCCACAGGGCTCAATCCGATGGTGGACGCCATGATGATCGTCGGCGCGCATGCGACCGCGGGGAGCCCCGGGGTCATCTCGCACAACTTTGCCTTCGACTCGTTCACGATAAATGAGAAGGTGCTGAACGAGGCCGGGATTGCCGCGTTCATCGGGGGCGAAATGGGCGTCCCCATGGCGTTGGCAAGCGGTGACGACGTGCTGACCGCGGAGACTCGCGAGATGCTCGGGCCGTTGGAGACGGTCACCGTGAAGACCGCGTTCTCCCGCTCGGCGGCCGCGGTGCTTCCGCCGGCCACGGTCCACCGCCAGCTGCGCCTGGCTGCCGCCCGGGCCGTCCGCCGGGTCAAGTCGGGCGAGCTCCGGCCGCTCACGATGGAGAAGCCGTACCGGGTCCGCTTCTGTCTCCGTAAGTCATTCACCGAGGACGCCTGGGTGACGGAAACGGTGGGCCGGCTCCAGGGCGTGGACCTCGACGCCCGGCGAGGGTGCTTCGGCTACACCAGCGAGTCGGCTGAGGCGGTGGGGAATCTGCTGAACGAAATCGAGTGGACCGTGCTCAAGCCGTAGGAAGGCTCGTGATTGCGGTCGGCAAGCTCGTTCGCTAAGTGCAAGGCGGCTCGATTGAGCGTCAGTCCCAGCTTTCGAAGCTTTGTCCTGGAGCAGCTCGCGAGAACGACGCCGGGGATCCGAGCGCGTAGTATGTTCGGCGGCGTAGGGGTCTACGCGGGCGAGGTATTCTTTGCCCTGCTGGATGATGACACGTTGTACTTCAAGGTCGATGACGCCACGCGCCCGGAGTTCGAGGACCGCGGCATGACGCCTTTCCGTCCGTATGGCGAGGACGGTGAGGCCATGCACTACTACGAGGTACCGGCAGACGTGTTGGAGGATCCGGAGGCACTCGGGACGTGGGTAGGGGCGGCTATCGCGGTGGCGAAACGAGCCAAACGCAGTCCAAGGAACCACGATGCCCGGTGAGCTGCACCGTAGCGGACGGATCGGCTGGATGCGGGCTGCCGTCCTTGGCGCCAACGACGGCCTCATCTCCACCAGTAGCTTGATCGTGGGCGTGGCGGCAGCCGGGCCGAGCCAGACGGCCGTCCTGCTCGCTGCGGTCGCGGGCCTCGTCGCCGGGGCGCTCTCGATGGCGGCCGGTGAGTATGTCTCGGTCAGCTCCCAGGCCGATACCGAGCGGGCTGATCTCACCCAAGAACGCGGCGAGCTGGCTGCCGCGCCGCGAGCCGAGCAAGACGAGCTGGCTGCGATCTACATGGCCCGGGGTGTCAGGCGCGATATCGCGGTCCAGGTGGCGGAGCAGCTCATGACCCACGACGCCCTCGGCGCTCATGCCCGGGACGAGCTCGGCATCTTTGAGCTGACCCGGGCACGACCGGTTCAGGCGGCGGTGACATCCGCGGCCGCTTTTGCCGTTGGGGCGGCGCCCCCAGCGCTCCTTGCGGCCCTGTTGCCTCGGGGGGTGCTGACGCCGGGCGTCGTGGCAGTGACCCTGGGACTCCTGCTGGTCCTCGGCGGAGTCGCGGCTCGCCTGGGCGGTGCGTCGCTCGCCCGAGGGGCGCTGCGCGTGGCGTTCTGGGGGGCAGTCGCGATGGGATGTACTGCCGCAGTCGGACGACTATTCGGTGCCGCCGTCTAGCATCGAGGCCGCCCAACCCTCCGCCAAGCCCTCCGTGTTCTTCCGTGCCCTCCGTGTTAACGTTTTGCCATGACTACTAAGCT
>JAVXWK010000630.1:0-21559 GCA_032230575.1 Pseudonocardiales bacterium
CGCGCTCGTGCACCAGGGTCGTGCCGCGTCGGCCCTGCGCGAGCTGGATCTGGCGGTTCGGGTGCTGGACGCGCGTGCTCGGGGGCAACGGGCCGTGATCCTGTACCACCTGGGCAGGCTGGACGACGCGTTCGCCGACTACCAGGTCGCCGAGCGCGCCATCCGCCGCAGCGGCGACCAGCTCCACCTGCAGCGGGTCCTGCTCAACCGGGGCGTCCTACAGGCGGAACGCAACAACTTCGCGGCGGCCACGAAGGACCTGCTCGAAGCCGACCGGCTGGCGCGTGAGCTGGGCCGCGACCTCGTGGTCGGCATCATCGCGGAGAACCTCGGCTTCGTGGAGGGCCGCCGCGGTGACGTCCCGGCCGCGCTGGCGCATCTGGACAGGGCCGAGGAGATCATCGCCCAGCACGGCGGTCAGCTGGCACCCGTGCTGCTGGACCGTGCCGAGCTGCTGATGTCCGTCGGCCTGGCCGGGGAAGCGCGCGACCACGCCGCGCAGGCCATCACGGCGTTCCGGGACGACGGCCGCCAGCTCAAGGTCCCCGAGACCCGGCTCCTGCTCGCCGACGCCGCTCTGCTCGCCTCGGACTGGGCCGCGGCCCGCCGGCACGCCCGCGCCGCGCTCGCCCAGTTCACCAGACAGGGCCGTGACCATCACGCGGCGCTGGCCCGCGCGACCGTGCTCCGTGCCGCGTTGAGTGCGGGAAAGCCGTGCCGGATCAGCGATCCGGAGGGAATGGTCGCCGCCCTGCACGGCCGCCCGGCCGCCGTCGCTCAGGCACACCTCGACCTGGCCGCCGTCGCCGGCCGCCGAAGACAGCAAGCTCGCGCGGCCGAGCACCTGGCCATCGCGAGCCGGGCGCGGGGTCGTGGCCCGGCCACGCTGCGGGCGCGCGGCTGGTACGCCGAAGCGTTGTTGCTGGAGCGCACCAACCCTCGTTCCGCTGCTGCCGCGGCGCGACGTGGGCTTCGCGTTCTCGACGAGAACCACGCCTCCTTGGGCGCCAGCGATCTTCGTGCTCACTCGGCGACGCACCGGGCCGACCTGGCTTCGCTGGGCCTTCGGGTCGCTTTGAGCTCCGGCAAGCCCGCTGACGTGTTCGAGTGGGCGGAACGGGGGCGTGCGAGCCGGTTCCTGCAGCACTCCGTTCGTCCGCCCGACGACCCTGAACTGGCCTCGCTCCTGCCCTTGTTGCGCGCCACGGTCCTGGAGCTGGAGAGCAGTCCCACTCCACGGCTGCGGCATCGCCAGGTGGAGCTGGAGCGGCAGATCAAGAACCGCAGCCGCCAGCTCCGGGCTTTCACCGGTGCTCCCGCCGACCCGGTGCGACCGTCCTCATTGGACCTCGGCGACCGCGTACTGGTCCAGTTCATCGAGTACGGCGACTCCCTCCTGGCCTTGCGGCTGGCCGACGGCCGGCTGGAACTGCGCACTGTCGGTTCGGTCGGCGAGGTCAGCGACCTGTTGACGCGGGTGCCGTTCGCGTTGCGGCACCTCGCTCATCGGCCGCGCCCGGAGATCGCGAGGCTGCTCCGCTCGACCGCCGCGAAGCTCGACTCCTTGCTCCTGCCCGGGTGCGACCGGCCGCTGGTCGTCGTGCCCACCGGCGTGCTGCACGACGTCCCGTGGTCGACTTTGCCGTCGTGCCAAGGCAAGCCGGTCGTGGTCTCGCCGTCGGCGACCCTGTGGCACACCGCCTCTTCCCGGCCTGCCCGTCCGCGCACCTTCGCGGTCGCGAGCGGTCCTGGTCTGCCGGGTGCCGAGGAGGAGGCAGCGGCCGTGGCGGAGATCCACCAGATCGCGAGCCCTTCGTCCGCGACTGTCGACGACGTCCTGAAAGCGTTGAACGCGGCCAGCACTGTTCACTTGGCCGCGCACGGACGGCTCAACCCGGACAACCCGCTGTTCTCCGCCCTGTCGCTGCACGACGGCCCGCTCGTGGTCTACGACGTCCAGCGCCTCGACCAGGTCCCGGAGACCGTGATCATGGCCGCGTGCGACGTCGGCCGCTCGGTCGTGGTGTCCGGCAACGAACTCCTCGGGCTCGCCGCGACGTTCCTCGAGCGCGGCACCTCGCAGCTGATCGCCCCGGTGGTGCCGGTGCCGGACGCGGAGACCAAGGAGCTGATGATCGCGGTGCACCGGCGGTTGCGGGACGGCAGGACGCCCGCGGAGGCGCTGGCCGAGGCCCAGCAGGAACTGGACCAGCCCAACGGTTTCGTCTGCGTAGGCGCCTAGAACTCCGCGCGGAACACCCGCAGGTAGTCGCGGAACCCCGCGAACTGCTTGAACGGAGCCCACGACCGGAACGGGGGCCCAGCGAGTGCTGGACCCCCGTTCCAGCAGAACTAGCGGGCGAACTGGAACCAGTTCACGTTCGCCAGGTCACCGCCCGTGCCACCGGTCGCCACCAGGTAGAGCCGGTGCACCCCGGTCGCCCCGGACGCCGACGCAGTTCGACTGGTCCACGTCTGCCAGCCACCGGTGCTCGCCGCGGAGACCGTGGCGACGAGCGGACCGGTCGGGCTGTCCAGCCGGTACTGCAGCGTGCCGTTCGCGGTCGAGGCGGACGCGATCCGCGTGGTCACCGACGTCGGCGGCGTGGCACCGAAGTCGACGTCCGCGTAGGCCACGTAGTCGCCCGGCGTCAGGTAGCCGATGTTCTGGCCACAGCCCGAGTCGGTGCAGCGCTGGACCTGGGTGCCGCTCTGCTCGTCGTAGTACGAGGCACCGATCAGCGCGTACGCGTTCTGCGTGGCCGGGAACTGCGCGCCGAAGCCGTACGGGAACAGCGGCGTCTTGCCGTCGCCCACGTTGATCGGCTGCTGGCCCGCGCTCTGCATCCACGTGAACGGCAGCGTGCCGGTTGGGCGGTAGTCGCCGAACAGGACGTCCGCCACGCCGTTGCCCTCGGTGCCGGGCAGCCAGGCCGCGACCAGGGCGGTCCACTGCGGCAGCTGCGCCGCGATGTCCAGCGGGCGGCCGGACACGAGCACCACCACGACCGGAACACCGGTGGCGCGCAACGTGTCCAGCGTCGCCAGGTCCTCGCTGTCGAGGCCCATCGCGCCCGGCTTGTCACCCGCGCCCTCGGCGTACGGCGTCTCACCGATCACGGCGATCGCGGCCTGGTAGGAGCCGTCGACACCCGTGCCGTTGCGGTTGTAGGTGACGGTCGTGGACGGCGAGACGGCCGAGCGAATTCCTTGCAGCACAGTGGTTCCCGGCTGCGTCGGGCCGCTGCCGCCCTGCCACGACAACGTCCAGCCGCCGCTCTGGTAGCCGATGTTGTCCGCGCTCTTGCCCGCCACGAAGATCTTCGAAGAGGTCTTCGGCAACGGCAGCACGCCGTTCTGGTTCTTCAGCAGCACCTGAGACTTGCGCACGGCCTCGCGAGCCAGCGCGCGGTGAGCCGCGTTGCCGACGGTCGGCGTGTACGAGCGGTCGGTCAGCGGCTTCTCGAACAGCCCCAGCTCGAACTTCTTGGTCAGGATGCGGCGGTTGGCGTCGTCGATGCGCGACATCGGCACGCGGCCCGCCTGCACCTCGGCCTTGAGCAGCGTGATGAACGAGCGCCACTCGGTCGGCTCCATGATCATGTCGAGCCCGGCGTTGATCGCCGTGCGGACCTCGGTCGCGGTGAAGCCCGGCTGGCCGTCGATCTGGTCGATGGCGTTCCAGTCCGACACCACGAGGCCGCTGAAACCGAGCTCGTTCCTCAGCACGTCGGTGATCAGGTACTTGTTGGCGTGCGTCTTGAGGCCGTTGTCGCTGCTGTACGTGATCATCACCGAGCCGACGCCGCGCGCGACCGCCTCGCGGACCGGCGGCAGGTGCGTCGCCCGCAGCTCGGCATCGCTGACCTGCGTGTTGCCCTGGTCGTCGCCGTCGGTCGTGCCGCCGTCACCGATGTAGTGCTTGGCCGTGGCCAGAACCGAGCCGGAGTCGGAGAGCTTCGCGCCCTGCAGACCGGTGATCATCGTGGTCATCGACGTCGCGTTCTCGGGCGTCTCGCCGAACGACTCGTAGGTGCGGCCCCAGCGGACGTTGCGCGCGACGCACAGGCACGGCGCGAAGTCCCAGTCGAAGCCGGTGCCCGACACCTCCTCGGCGGTGGCCCGGCCGATCCGCTGCACGAGCGCGGGGTCGCGGGTCGCGCCGAGACCGATGTTGTGCGGGAAGATCGTGGCGCCGACGACGTTGTTGTGACCGTGCACGGCGTCCACGCCGTAGATCAGCGGAATCTTCAGGGGCGTGGCCCTGGCCGCGTTCTGGAAGCTGTCGTACATGTTCGCCCACGACGTGGCGTTGTTGGGCGAGGGTGCCGAACCGCCACCGGACAGCAGCGAGCCGATCCGGAAGTTCGTCAGGTCGGCGTTGCTCACCGCATTGCGCTCGGCCTGCGTCATCTGCCCGACCTTCTCGTCGAGCGACATCCGGCCGAGCAGGTCGGAGACGCGCGCGGGGATCGGCTGGGACGGGTCCAGGTAGATCGGGTCGGCCGCGGCGGCCGTACCGGTCGGGGCTGCTGCGGCCGACAGCAGGAGCACAGCCGCGAGGAGCTTTCTCATGGGGCAGACCTCCGGGGGACGAGGTCCTGTTTACCTTGCGGCACAACAGGGTTGACCGAGCGTAACCCCGGTTCACAAAGTGGTATAGACCAAAGATGAACCGGAACGAGAACCGGTTCCCCTCACCGGCACCAGGACTGGACCGTTGCGGCGAACTCCGGGTACTCCGCTCGCGCCGCCGCCAGCACCTCGGCGGGCGTGCGCGGCTCGATTCCCGAGTACTTCTCCGCGACGGCACGAAGTTCGTCGTGCGGCACCCCGCTGTCGGACCCGAACTCGACGGCCTCCTGCGGTCCGACCCCACCCGCGAGCAACCAGAGGAAGTCGCCCAGGCTCGACGCCACGATCCCGGCTTCGCCCTCCGAACCGAAGAACGCCACCGGCTGGTCGGTCAAGGGCTGTCCGGGCCGCACGAGCCAACTGGTGACCAGGCCGCCAGTGCCGTCCTGCCCGAACACCCGGAACCGGTCCCCGTCGAGCTCCTTGTCGCCGGTCCAGGACCTGATCCAGTCCGTGGTCTCCTCGGCCGAGTCGAACTCCTGGTACGGCTCGTAGTCGATGTTGCCCGGCGCCGGCTCCTCGGTCTTCTCGTCGTAGTCCCAGGGGAAGTCGATGCCGCTCAACGCGACGAGGGCCGAGGGGAAGGCTCTGTCGTCTGTGATCTCCACGCGCGCAAGGTACATCTGGTCAACGCGAAGGGGTGGCGAGGCCGGACTCGTAGGCGACCATCACCGCCTGCGCCCTGCTGGTGAGCGCGAGCTTGGTCATCGTGCGGTTGAGGTGGGTCTTCACCGTCGCCTCGCTGATCGTGAGCTCGGCCGCGATCTCGGCATTGGACCGGCCGGTCGCCACCAGCCGCAGGATCTCCAGCTCGCGCGCACACCGCGTTCGTGCCATTTCCCTTGCCGGGCAACGATTCCTCAGCTCGACCGTGCCAGGTTCGTTCCGTTCAGACCACGATCTTCTGGTACTGCTCGCGGTCCATGTCGTGCACCTCGAGCGTGAGCTGGGTCGGCAGCCCCTCGACGGGCTTGAGGTGCTCCCGCACGAGCCCGATGCTCACGCGACCCACCTCCTGCTTGAGCTCGACCGGCCGCCCGGACAGCAGGCCGACCCGCACGTGGATCATCCCGCCGGGCGAGCCGTCCCCGACCACGGACTCCTCGATCTGCTTGAACCGCGTCTTGAACGCGGCCACGTCCGAGCTGACCAGCGGCGAGAGCGTCTGGTGCAGCGCGAGGGCGAACGCGCGGCGGTCGAACGCCTCGCTCAGTTCGGCGGAGTACTCGACGGTGATCTGTGGCATGAGCTCACGCTACCGGCGACGACCATCTCGGTGCGGAGCCGCAATCGGAAGCCGAGGTGTTCGTAGAGCCGCACGTCGTTCGTCAACGCATCGGTTGACACGAACGGTCGTCAACGCATACGTTGACGAGGTGGGTGAACCGAACGAGCCGTTGAGCGCGCTGCGGATGATGCCGTGGGCCAGGGAGTCCGTCGACCAGGCCGAACGGGTCCTGATCGAGGCCGTCCTGGACGGCGGCTGGACGTGGGAGCAGCTGGGCGCGGAGTACGGCGAACGGTCCAAGCAAGCCATGCAGCAGCACTACAAGCGGCGAGGCGGGCAACGGACCTGGTCGAGGCGGACCGGCGCGGAACCTCCGGACGTGGAGGCGGTGCGGGACGCGATCACCGGGCTGTTGCTCAACTTCCGCGCCACCGACGAGGCGCTGACCCGCACGATGCGCGACGCGTCGTGGAACGAGAAGGACCCGGAACGGGAGGCGAGGCGGCGCCGGTCGTGGGTCGAGCGGCTCAACGACAGCATGGACTCGCTGCACGACTTCATCAACAACCGCATGGGAAAGGTCCCGCGCTGGGAGGGGCCGGAGGTGCCCGCCGACATCGCTGACGAGGTCGAGGCGCACACCGCTCAAGCCCTGGAACGGCTGCGGCAGCACCGGGACGAGGTCGACGCCACCATCGCGGAGCTGCTGCGCCGCCAGGCCGGGCTCAGCCGGTAGCGGCCACGGGGCCGCGGTGCAGACGGCGGACGGCGGTGGCACCGAGCAGTCCCGCCACGCCGGCCCACCCGGCGAGCACCGCCGCCCAGGTCGGCTCCCACTCCGGCTGACCGAGCCGCAGCACCCAGCTCACGCCGAACAGCACCAGGACCAGCGCGACTCCGAGATCACTCCCGGACGTGCGGACCTGGGGTTCGGCGAAGATCCGGTCGAGCCACTCGGCCGCCGCGACCGCGATGCCGAGCAGCAGGCCCGCGGTGATGACGTGCCAGGTGACCACCGCGGGCAGTCCAATGAGCAGGTGCAGCACGTCGAGCGCCGTCGCGGCGGTGAACAGGGCGAAGGGCAGTGCGACCAGACGGCGCGGCATGGTGTTCGTTTCCTTCCGGGAGAAGCTCGAGGCAGAGGTACCCGCGCCTGCCCCGCGTTCACACCTAGGATCTGGGGGTGGATGTCTCCCGCAGGAACAACGTCGTGGTGACCGGAAATCCGGCAGGTCCGGCCGTGCTGCTCGCGCACGGCTTTGGCTGCGACCAGAACCTGTGGCGCAGAATCGTCCCGGACCTCGCCGAACGGTGCCGCGTCGTGTTGTTCGACCACACCGGGAGCGGCCGTTCGGACCTGAGCGCGTGGTCCGCCGAGCGCCACAGCACGCTCGACGGGTACGCCGACGACGTGCTCGCCATCTGCCGCGAGCTCGAGCTGCGGGACGTCGTGCTGGTCGGGCACTCGGTCAGCGCGATGATCGCGGTGCTGGCGGCGAACCGGGAGCCGGATCGGTTCGCGCAGCTGGTCCTGCTCACGCCGTCACCGTGCTATGTGGACGATGGCGACTACCGCGGCGGGTTCAGCCGCGAGGACATCGACGAGCTGCTCGCCGCGCTGGAGTCGAACTACCTGGGCTGGTCCGCGGCGATGGCACCGGTCATCGTGGACAACCCGGACCGCCCGGAACTGGCCGAGGAGCTCAAGAACAGCTTCTGCCGCACGGACCCGGCGATCGCGCGGGTGTTCGCCCGCGCCACCTTCCTGTCCGACAACAGGGAGGATCTGCGGAAGGTCACCGTGCCAACGCTGGTGATCCAGTGCGCGGTGGACGCCATCGCGCCGCCGGAGGTCGGGCGGTTCACGCACGACCAGATCGCCGGCAGCGAGCTGGTCACGCTGAACGCGGTCGGGCACTGTCCACAGTTGAGCGCACCGGAGGCGACCGCGGAAGCGATCCTGGAGTTCGTGGTCGGCCGATGAAGGGGCCGGAGTGCGTGGCGTTCACCGCGTTGCTGGAGGACAGCGCGGAGGATCTCTACGACAACGCGCCCTGCGGCTACGTCTCCACGTTGCTGGACGGCACGATCGCGAAGGTCAACGCGACGTTGCTCGCGTGGCTCGGCTACGACCGAGACGCCCTCGTCGGCCACCGCAGGTTCCCGGATCTGCTCACGGTCGGCGGCCGCGTGTACTACGAGACGCACGTTTCGCCGTTGCTGCACATGCAGGGCGAGCTCGGCGGTGTGGCGCTGGAGATGAAGACCGCGGACGGCACCCGGCTGCCGGTCCTGCTGACCTCGGTGGTCAAGACGGGTCCCGGCGGCCAGGCGCAGCTGATCCGCACCACCGTGTTCGACGCCCGCGACCGCCGCGCGTACGAACAGGAGCTGCTGCGGGCCACGCGGCAGGCCGAACTGGAACGCGACAGGGCCCAGCAGCTGGCTCGCACGTTGCAGCAGACCCTGTTGCCCCCTGCGTTGCCCGAGGTGCCGGGCGTGCAGGTGGAGGCCTACTACCACCCGGCGTCGCTGGACCAGGTCGGCGGCGACTTCTACGACCTGTTCCCGCTCACCGCCGGCACGTGGGGTTTCTTCCTCGGCGACGTGTCCGGCAAGGGCGCGGACGCGGCGATCGTGACGTCGCTGACCCGCTACACGCTGCGCTCGGCGGCGATCGACGACCCGGAGCCGGCCGAAGTGCTGCGGCACCTCAACGCCGTGCTGAACCACACGAACCCGCGCCTGTGCACCGTGATCTACGGCCGTCTCCGCCCGGACGGCACCGGCGCCACCGTCACCCTGGCCAGCGGCGGGCACCCTCCGCCGCTGCTGATCCGCGCGGACGGCAGCCCGGAGCTGGTGCGCATGCCGGGCGGCCAGCTCGTCGGTGTGCTGCCAAAGGCGCGCTTCACCACCACGACCGTCCATCTTGGACCGGGCGACACGCTGCTGCTCTACACCGACGGGCTGACCGAGGCGCGGATCGACGGGAACACCCGTTACAGCGAGGAAGAGCTGCGCGACGACCTGAGCGGCCCGGCCACCGCGCGGTCCGTGATCGCCGCGGCGACCGGGTTGCTGACCTCGTTCGGTGACGGTGTCGAGGACGACACCGCGTTGCTGGCGATCAGTGTTCAGCTGCCGGGCGCGACCAGCCCGGTCTCGTAGGCGAGCACGACGGCCTGGGCCCGGTCGCGCAGTTCCAGTTTGGCGAAGATCCGCGCCACGTGGGTCTTCACGGTCGCCTCGCTGAGCGTCAGGTCGTCGGCGATCTCCGCGTTGGAACGCCCTTGCCCCACCAGCGTCAGCACCTCCCGTTCTCTCGGGGTCAGCACCGCGACGTCCCCGTGCACGACCGGGCCCCGCGCCGCCGGTGCGGCGAACTGTTCGACCAACCGGCGGGTGATCGACGGCGCCAGCAGGGCGTCACCGGTCTCGACGAGGCGCACGGCGGCGACGAGGTGCTCGGCCGTGACGTCCTTCAGGAGGAACCCGCTGGCACCGGCCGAGAGGGCGTCGTAGACGTAGCGGTCGAGGTCGAACGTCGTGAGCATCAGCACCCGGCAGCCGGGCGTCTCGCGCACGATGCGGCGGGTGGCTTCGAGACCGTCCATGGTGGGCATGCGGATGTCCATCAGCACGACGTCCGGCTGCAGGTCCCGCACGGCCGTCACCGCCTCTGCGCCGTCCGCAGCCTCGCCGACGACGTCGATGCCGCCCGAGGTCAGGATCATCCGGAACCCGATGCGCACGTACGCCTGGTCGTCGGCGATCACCACCCGCGGCGCGGTCACAGCGGAATCCTCGCCCGGACGCGGAACCCGCCGCCGAGCCGCCGGCGCGCGTCGAGGTCGCCACCGAGCACGGCCACGCGCTGGCGCAACCCGAGCAGCCCGCGGCCCTCACCGTCCTTTGTAGACACCGGTTCGCCGGACAGCACGCTGGGACCGGTGTTGAGCACCTCGACCCGCAGGTAGTGGTCGGCGTAGCGCACCGTCACGTCCGCCTTGCCGCCGTCACCGTGCTTGAGCGCGTTCGTCAGGGCTTCCTGGACGATCCGGTACGCCGTCAGGTCCACTCCGGACGGCAACGGGCGTGGCTCGCCCGAGACCCGGACCTCGACCGGCAGCCCCGCGAAGCACATCCGGTCGACCAGCGAGCTGAGCCTGCTCAGACCCGGTTGCGGCGACAGCAGGTCCTCACCGTCGGCCGACGGCGCGAGCAGGCCGAGCATGTGCCGCAGTTCGGTCATCGTGTCGCGCCCGGCGGACTCCACGGCCAGCAACGCGCCGGCGGCGTCCTCGGCCTCGGTGGCGAGCACCCGGCGCGCGGCTCCGGCCTGCACCACCATGACGCTGACGTTGTGGCTGACGATGTCGTGCAGCTCCCTCGCGATCCGGGCGCGTTCGGCGTCGACGGCTCCACGCGCGGCGCTTTCCCGTTCGCGTTCGAGCAGCCAGCCGCGTTCCTCCATCGCACGGGTGTACGCGCGCTTCGCCATCGCCAGCCGCACCGCGAAGAACACGGCGGCCAGGCACGCGGCGACCGCCACGATCAGCTCCCACACACGATCACCCTCCCAGAGCGCGAGGTGTGCGCGCATCACACCCGGGATGCAGCCGCTACATCCCCAGGATGACCCCGTCCGGCAGGTTACCTCCCGGGACTGATGCCCGGCCCGGCGTCGGGCGAACAGGATGGCCGCCATGAACAACGACGCCGTCGTCGAAATAACGGACCTGCGCAAGGAGTACAGCGACTCGACAGCACTGGACGGGTTGTCGCTGACCGTGCGGGCGGGGGAAGCGGTCGCGGTGATGGGACCGTCCGGCAGCGGCAAGTCCACGCTGCTCAACATGATCGCGGGCCTCGACCGGCCGACCTCGGGCTCGGTCGTCGTGCAGGGCACGGACCTCAGGGCGTTGGACGAGACCAGGCTCGCGCTGTTCCGCCGGCGGGGGATCGGCATGATCTTCCAGTTCTTCAACCTGCTCGACGACCTGTCGGCGCTGGACAACGTCGCGCTGGCCGCCCAGCTCACCGGCACGGCGGCGGGGCAGGCGCGGAAACGGGCGCTGGAGCTGTTCGGCGAGCTCGGCATCGAGAACCGCAAGGACATCTACCCGGCCCGGCTGAGCGGCGGTGAACGGCAGCGCGTCGCGGTCGCGCGGGCGTTGATGAACCGGCCCGCGCTGCTGCTCGCAGACGAACCGACCGGCGCGCTGGACAGCAGGTCCGGCGAGCAGGTGATGGACCTGCTGCTGGACCTCAACCAGTTCGGCCAGACGCTGCTGCTGGTCACGCACGACGAACGGCTCGCGACCCGGTGCGCCAGCAGGGTCGTCGAGGTCGTCGACGGCCGGATCGCGCGGGAGCAGAGCCTGGAGCGCACCCCGTGAGCGCGGTCTGGACCGCGGCGTGGGCGGCGGTGCGGCGGCGGATGCTGCAGACGATCGTGATCGGCGTCGTGGTGTGCGCCTCCACCGCGACCATCGTGATGGCGCTGGGCCTGCTCGAATCGTCCGCCGCACCGTTCGACAAGGCCTTCGCCACCCAGCGCGGCGCGCACCTCGCCACGGCGTTCGACTCCACCAGGACCACCGTGGAGCAGCTGAAACAGGCGGCGGGGCAGACCGAGTACGCCGGCCCGTTCGCTCAGGCCACAGTGGACACCTCGACCAGTCCGGTCTTCCTGGGCACGCTCACCGTGGCGGGCCGCGCGGATCCCGGCGGCACGGTCGACCGCCTGACCGTCTGGCAGGGCCGCTGGGCCACCGCACCCGGCGAGATCGTCCTGAACCGCGCGCCGGGCGAAGAGGGCACGAACGGCCACGGCCTGGAGATCACCGCCGCCGGACTGCCCAAGCTGACCGTCGTCGGGTTCGCGCACTCCGTCACCGGCTCTGCCGACGCGTGGGTGACTCCCGAGCAGGTCAGGGCGTTGCACCCGGCCGCGTGGCAGATGCTGTACCGGTTCCCGCACGCCGGCACCGCGGCCGAGGTGGCCGAGGACCAGAAGACGGTCACCCGCGGTCTTCCCGAGGGCGCGGTGCTGGGCAGCCTGTCGCACCTCACGGTCAAGGACAAGGTCACGTCCGAGCTGGGCGTGTTCATCCCGTTCCTGATGATCTTCGGCATCCTCGGTCTCGTCGTGGCCGTGCTGATCGTCGCCAACGTCGTGAGCGGCGCGGTGGTCGCGGGCTTCCGGCACATCGGCATGCTCAAGGCACTCGGGTTCACGCCCGGCCAGGTCATGGCGGTGTACCTGGTGATGGTCTCGATCCCGGCGGTCGCGGGCTGCGTGCTCGGCACGCTCGTGGGCAACCTGCTCACCAGGCCGATCGTGCAGGACGCGGTCCAGGGCTTCGGCGTGACCGACGTGAGCTTCGCGCCGTGGGTGAACGCGGTGGCACTGCTGGGAATGCCCGCACTCGTGGTCCTGGCCGCACTCGTCCCGGCCCTGCGGGCGCGCAGGTTGCCGGCCGCCCAGGCGATCAGCGCGGGCACCACCACGCGCACCGGTCGCGCGCTGAGGATCCAGCGGTGGCTCACCGGAACGCCGTTGCCGCGCTCGGTCAGCCTCGGCCTCGGCGTGCCGTTCGCCCGCCTGAGCCGAAGCGCGCTCACACTGGCCTCGGTCGTGCTCGGTGTCATGACCGTGACGCTCGCGGCGGGCGTGACGATGTCGGTGAACGGCTACAACAACGCGGTCCGGCCGAGCTACGACGACCGCGTGGAGATCCTGGCCGGACGACCGCCGGGCATGCCGGTCATGATGACGCCGGACATGGTCGAGCCGCCCGCAGCCACCTTGAGCGACGCCGACGACGAGAAGATGTTGCGCTCGTTGCCCGGCACGGCCGCGGTGCTGGCGATTTCCCAGCTGGAGACCGAGGTCGCGGGCGGCACCCAGAACGCCACGATCCTCTTCTACCGCGGCGACACCGGCACACTCGGTCCGCGCGTGCTGACCGGGCACTGGCCGGACGCCGCCGGCCAGGTCATCGTCCCGTCGCGGTTCCTCAACCAGCGCGGGCTCGCCGTCGGCGACACGATCACCGTGCAGGCGAAGGAGAACCGGACGGCACTGAAGATCGTCGGGGTTGTGCTCACCAACAACGACGACCAGATCTTCGCCGACTGGAGCGCCCTGAGCGTTCTCGCACCGGGCACCCGCGCGCACTCCTACCAGGCCAGGTTCACGAAGAGCACGGACCGCGCGAGTTTCACGGCAGCGATCGGCAAGGGAGACTCGGGCCTGCGTGTCCTGCCACCGCGCGACGGCTCGTCGTCGACGGCGGTGATCATCGTCAGCGCCTCGATCACGCTGACGCTGGTACTGGGTGCGGTGGCGGCGCTCGGCGTGTTCAACACGGTCGTCCTCAACGCCCGCGAGCGCCGCCGCGACCTCGGGATGCTCAAGTCGATCGGCATGACCCCGCGCCAGGTCACCGCGATGCTGGTGACCTCCATGGGCGCGCTCGGTGTGGTCGGCGGGCTGGCCGGGGTGCCCCTCGGCGTGGCGGCACACCAGCTCGTCGTGCCCGCCATGGCGCACGCGGGCCAGGCCGACGCCGTCGACGTCCTCATGGAGGTCTACCACGCGCCCGCGCTCGCCCTGCTGGCTCTCGCGGGAGTCGTGATCGCCGTGCTCGGCGCGCTCGTGCCGGCCAGGGGAGCTGCACGCCTGTCGATCGCCACCGTGCTGCACAACGAATAGGGGGAAGCATGTTCAGGCTGATCGCTTTGTGCCTCACGCTGCTGGTCACAACTCCTGCCGTGAGCCACGCCGGAGCCGGTGTCATGATCCGGCGGACGTCCTACGGAATTCCGCACATCCGCGCGGCCGACTACCAGGGTTTGGGGCTGGGCCTCGGTTTCGCGTTCGCCGAGGACAACGTCTGCATGATGGCCGACATCGTGGTGACGACGTCAGCACAGCGCTCGCGGTGGTTCGGGCCGGACGCGACCACGGAGTCCGGTGACAGGAACCTCGTCAGCGACCTCTACCACCAGCGGCTCAACCAGTCCGGCGTGCTCGAACGCGCGTTGCCGCAACAGTCGCGGCAGGCCCGTGACCTGGTGCGCGGCTACGTCTCGGGCTTCAACCGCTACCTCGCGAAGACCGGCGTGGCCAACCTGCCCGACGCCCGCTGCCGGGGCGCGGCCTGGGTGCGGCCGATCACCGAGATCGACGTGTGGCGGCGCGTGCACCAGGTCGCGGCTCTCACCGGCGGCGAAGGACTGCAGGAACCCGTCGCGTCCGCCCAGCCTCCCGGCTCACCGGCACCGGCGAAACCCGTGCGGCGCGCCGAACAACGACCGGGCAGCAACGGAATCGCGCTCGGCCGAGAGGCGACCACGGGCAGCGGAATCGTTC
The DNA here is from genome assembly GCA_032230575.1 of Pseudonocardiales bacterium. Classification (GTDB taxonomy): domain Bacteria; phylum Actinomycetota; class Actinomycetes; order Mycobacteriales; family Pseudonocardiaceae; genus Lentzea. The sequence continues at coordinate 14,247 of JAVXWK010000630.1, forward strand.
TCGGCAACCCGCACTTCTACTGGGCCGACGACTGGCGCTTCTACCAGCAGCAGCTCACGATCCCCGGCGAGCTGAACGTGAGCGGCGCCGGACTGTACGGGATCCCGCTGGTCAACATCGGCCACAACGACCGGTTGGGCTGGACGCACACCGCGTCCGAAGCGCAGACCGTCACGCTCACCAAGCTCACCCTCGTGCCCGGTGACCCCACCAGTTACGTCGTCGACGGCAGGACGCACCGGATGATCGCCGAGAACGTCACCGTGTCCGATGGCACCAAGCCGGTGACCAGAACGCTGTACCGGACGCCGGACGGCCCGGTGATCGCCGATCCCGGTGCGCTGCAATGGACTGACACGACGGCGTACGTGCTGCGGGATGCGAACTCCGGCAACCTCGCGGTCGTCGACCAGTGGCTCGCCATCGCCCGTGCCCGCAGCGTTGCGGACCTCCAGCGGGCGCTCGTCCGGTATCAGGCGCTGCCGTGGGTGAACACGCTCGCCTCCGACTCGACCGGCACCGCCTACTACGCCGACATCCAGGTCGTCCCGCACGTCACCGACGACCAGCGCGCCCGGTGCGGCACCGGTCCGGACATCGGTTTCGTGATCCTCGACGGCAGCCGTTCGTCGTGCGGCTGGGGATCTGATCCCGACGCGGTACGGCCGGGCGTGCTCGGCGCGAGCCGGTTGCCGCGGCTCGTTCGCGACGACCACGTGAGCAACATGAACGACAGCCCGTGGCTCGCGAACCCGGCCGCCCCGCTGACCGGCTACCCCTCGATCGTCGGCGACTCCGGCGGCGAACGGTCACCGCGCACCCGCCTCGGTCTCGACATGATCACCGATCGCACCTTCACCCTGTCCACTGTGGAATCGGCCATGTTCGGCAACCGGAACCTGAGCGCGGAGCAGGGCCTGAAGGCCGTTGTCGCGCTGTGCCAGGCGAATCCGACGCTGAACGGGGTGGACGTCCGTGCGGCTTGTGAGACGCTGGCGAGGTGGGGCGGAACCGGCGACATCGGCGAGCAGAGCAGGGGAGCGTTCTTCTGGCGGGCGTTCATCGGCCTGACCCAGCGTCCCGGCGTCAACCGGTGGCTGGTGCCGTACGACCCGGCGGATCCCGTCCACACCCCGCGCGGCCTCAACACCGCCGACCCCGGCATCGGGCGAGCTCTTGCCGACACCGTAACGGCTTTCGCCAACGCCGGCGTGCCGGTCGATGTGAAGCTCGACGACGTCCAGCACTACGAGGGCATCCCGATCCACGGCTGCCGCGGCCCGGAAGGCTGTTTCAACGTCGTCTCGGTGCCCGGTGTGCCGCAGCCGCTGGACCAGATTCCCGACGTCCCGCACGGAACCAGCTTCGTGATGGCCGTGGAACTCACTGCGAATGGGCCGCGCATGAGTTCGTTGATGGTCTACGGCCAGTCGGCCAACCACGCTTCACCGCACCACCACGACCAGGCGCACCTGTACGTGGAGAAGAAGTGGGTCAGCGGGCGGTTCTCCGAACAGGAGATCGCCCGCGATCCCCACCTGACAGTGCGTTACATGAGCTAATGAGGGTCGGAGGCGTTGAGCGCGGCGACGACCTGGTCGTAGTCGCCGCGAGCCTCGGCGTAGCGCAGGAACTTCACCCGCTCGACCTGGATCTCCTTGGCCTCGGGCTGCGTCTCGATGATGTTCATGACCTCGGCGATGTACTCGTCGAGCGGCATGGCGTGCGCGTTCTCCGCGTGACCGGGCAGCAGGTCCGTCCGCACCGACGGCGGCTCCAGCTCCACGACCTTGACCGACGTGTCGGCCAGCTGAAGCCGTAGCGACTCGCTGAGCATGTGGATCGCGGCCTTGGAGGCGTTGTAGCTCGGCGTCACCTTCAGCGGCGCGAACGCCAGGCCGGACGAGACCGTCATGATCGTGGCGTCCGGCAGCGTCTGGAAGTGCTCGACGAACCCCGCGATCAGGCGGATCGGGCCGAGGATGTTGGTGGTGACGATGCCCTCGGCGGACTCCAGGAACGACTCCGGCCGGTGCCAGTCCTCGACCCTCATGACGCCTGCCATGGCGACCAGCACGTTCACCTGCGGGAACCGGGCGATGACGTCCTTGGCCGCGGTCTGGACGCTGTCGGCGTCGGTGGTGTCGATCCGGACGGTCTCCAGACCCTCGGCCGCGATCTGCTCGAGCAACTCGGTGCGGCGGCCACCGACGATCACGGTGTTGCCGCGCTCCCGCAGGGCGTGGGCGAGCGCCAGGCCGATGCCGCTGGTGGCGCCCGGGATGAAGATGGTGTTTCCGCTGATGTCCATGCACAGAGCTTCGGCCCTGGTGCACGAGGCGCGGCAGAGAGCGCTTATCGGGGGATCGGCGATCCCTGGTTCGTTTCCGCGAGGCGTCCATACTCGACATGTGGATCGTGCGGAACTCGCGGCCTTCCTGCGCCGCCGCCGGGAAGAGCTGAGGCCGACAGACGTCGGCCTGCCCGTCGGCGCACGCAGACGAGCTCACGGCTTGCGGCGCGAAGAGGTCGCGTCTTTGGCCGCGATGTCGACGGACTACTACACGCGCCTCGAACAGCAGCGCGGCCCGCAGCCGAGCGAACAGATGCTGGCCGCGCTCGCCCGCGCGCTCCGGCTGACCGACGACGAGCGCGACTACCTGTTCCGCGTCGCAGGCCGCAACGCCCCGTCGCCGCAGGTCACCAGCTCGCACGTGGCCCCGGCGCTGCAACGGGTGCTCGACCGGTTGAACGACACGCCCGCGCTGATCCTGTCGAACCTCGGCGAGATCCTCGTGCAGAACCGCTACGCCGAGGCGCTGTACGGCGACTCGTCCCGGTTCACCGGCCTGGCCCGCAGCGGCATCTACCGCTGGTTCAAGAACCCGGACGAGCGCTCGATCTACCCCGAGCACGACCGCGAGCGCCAGAGCCGCGCCCAGGTCGCGAACCTGCGCGCCGCCTACGCCGCGATGGGCCCCAAGTCGCGTGCGGGCGAGCTCGTCCGCGTGCTGCAACGGGAAAGCGCCGAGTTCGCGTCGATCTGGGACCGCCACGAGGTCGCGAAACGCTTCGAGGACCACAAGGTGCTCGTCCACCCGCAGCTCGGCGAGATCGAGGTCGACTGCCAGGCGCTGTTCACCGAGGACCAGTCGCAGATGCTGCTGGTGCTGACCGCGCCGCCGCGCACCGAGGCGTTCGACAAGCTGCAGCTGCTCGGCGTGCTGGGCACGGAGGAGTTCGTCAGCTGAGCCGGTTCTTGGGTTTCCGCGAACCGAGGCGTTCGACAAGCTGCAGCTGCTCGGCGTGCTGGGCACGGAGAAGTTCGTCAGCTGAGCCGGGAATCGTCTCGTCGTTGTCGGCCTTGTCCGGCGGCCGTGCCGCTTCGGTGGTGCTGTTCGCCGAGTGGTTCGTCTGCTGGGCGGGGGATCGTCCTATCGCCCTTGGCTATTTCCGGCCACCCCGGACGAAGCCTGAGTGGCACTGAGCACCGAGTGGTTCGTCAGCTGAGGCGCAGGATGGTCTCCTCGATCTCGGCTTTCCGCGCGTTGGCGTAACCGACGTCGGTGCCGACCTTCTCGAACCCCGCCCGCGTCAGCACCCGCAACGAGCCCGCGTTGTCGCTGGCGGCGCGGGCGTGCAACGGCCGGACCGGCACGAGGTCGAGCAGCAGTGCCACCGCGCGGCCCGCCACGCCCTGGCCCCAGACGGCGCGGTCGATCCAGTACGTGATCTCGGTGTCGCCCTCCATCTCGAAGCTCGCGATGGTGCCCACGACCCGCCCGTCGGCGACGATCACGCGGTTCGTGGTGTCGGGCCTGGCCAGGATCTTGCGCCAGTGCGCGTCGAACGCCTCGCGGTCGTCAGGGTCTTTCGCGGTGAACGCGGCCATCCACACCGACTCCGGATCGCGCATGAACTCGAACACCGTGTCGAGGTCCGCGTCCTCGACCTCCCGCAGCGTCACGTCGCGCATCAGCGAGCCAGCCTTTCCGCCAACCACCCCAGTGAGAGCGGGTAACGGTAGTCGATGCCCCCGTGGCCCGCGTCGAAAAGCTCGAAGTGCACGCGGTCGTCCGGCAGCCCTGCCTTCGACAGCTCTGCCCGGTACGCCGACGCGCCCAGGTCGAGGAAGTACTCGTCACTGCGGCCCGCGTCGATCCACACCGCTCGCAACGACCGCACGGCATCCGAGTACTCGGGCACCATCCGCACCGGGTCCCAGTCGAGCCAGCGCTGCCACACGTCCGGTCGCAGCACGCCGGTCACCGGGTCGAACGGCAGCTCCGGCGTGCCGTCGTCCAACGCCGAGAAGCACGCGGCGACACCGAGTGTGCCGAGCAGGTCCATGTCCTCCGGCCTGGTGAAGGCGGGACGGCTCTGGAAGTCCGCCCACCACGTCCGGATGTCGTGGTCGTAGGACCGCAGCGCGCGCACGGCCTTGCCGAAGTCCGGGACGTAGCAGAGCTCGTAAAGGGAATCGCCCGCGTGTGTGGCCAGCGCGCCGAACAGGTCGGGACGCAGCATCGGCGTGATCATCGCGCCGAACCCGCCGGACGACTTGCCCGAGATCGCCCGCGACTCCCGGTCCGGGATCGTGCGGTAGTGCGCGTCGACCCACGGCACGATCTCGTCGCACAGGTACGAGTGGTAGCGGCCGGTACCGGGGGAGTCGACGAACTGCGAGCCGCCGTACGCGGTCCACGCGTCGACATAGACCACGACACAGCCCGGCGCGCCGTTGGCGAACACCGCGTCGGCCGTCTCGATGAACGGCTGGCGGAACGGCGTCCGGTTGGCCCACATGGACAGGTGGCCCGTGTACCCCTGAATGACGTACACGGTCGGATAGCGCTCAACGCCCGACGAGTAGCCCGGCGGCACGTAGACCCACAACGGCCGCTCGAAAGGATCACCGAGCACGTTGTCGCGCAGCAGTTCGGACACGACGGTGTGCCGATCGAGCCGGCCGGCCAACGAGCCTTCCCAGGGGAGCATGATCCCAGTCAACCACAGTGGACCCAGCGGTCCAGAAACCCTAAAATGAGCACGTGGGACTCACAGCGAAGGGGCGCGCGACCAGGCAACGCATCATCGAGGGTGCGGCGGCCTACCTGCGCAGCGACGACCCGGCGGGCGTGACGCTGGACGACATCCGCGCGATCACCGGCACCAGCAAGGGCCAGATCTTCCACTACTTCCCGGACGGCAAGGAAGAGCTCTTCCTCGCCGTCGCGCGCCACGAAGCCGGCCGGGTGCTCGACGACCAGCAGCCGCACCTCGGCGCGCTGACCTCGTGGGCGGCCTGGGACCGCTGGCGCGACTCGGTGGTCGCCAGGTACCACGCCCAGGGGAGGAACTGCCCGCTCGGCGCGCTCATGAGCCAGGTCGGCAGCACGCCGGGCGCGGCAGAGGTCGTCAGCTCACTGCTCGACCGCTGGCAGTTCCACGTCGCGGAAGGCATCGAGGAGATGCAGGAGGCCGGGCTCGTCAGGCAGGGCGTCGACGCCGGGAAGACCGCCGCGGCGTTCATCGCGGGCATCCAGGGCGGGGTCCAGGTGCTCAGGTCGTCGGGCAGCATCACGCACCTGGAAGCGTCGCTGGACACCCTCATCGACTACCTCAAGAACTGAACTTCTGGACTTGCTGGTCCAAAAATGCGCGCCTAACTTCGAGGACATGGCACAGCGACTGCAGGGCAGGACCGCCCTCATCACCGGTTCCACCAGCAACATCGGCCGCGCGATCGCGGAGGCGTTCGCGGCAGAAGGCGCCCACGTCGTCGTCTCCGGGCGCGACGAGGCGCGCGGCGCGGCCGTCGTCGACCAGATCCGCGCCAGGGGAGGAAAAGCGGACTTCGCCCGCGCCGACCTCGACGGCACCTCCGCCGCGAGTCACGCGCTCGCCGCGGAGGCCGCCGAGCTGGCAGGCCGCATCGACATCCTCGTGAACAACGCCGGCATCTACCCGCCGTCGACCACCCCGACGACCGACGAGGACACGTTCGACCACGTCTACGGCGTCAACGTGAAAGCGCCGTTCTTCCTCACCCAGGCACTCGTCCCGGCGATGATCGACGCCGGATCGGGCGTGGTGATCAACCTCGGCTCGTGGATCGCGCGGCTCGGCGTCCCGGTCAGCTCCCTGTACAGCTCGACCAAGGGCGCGATGGAGACGCTGACCCGCGCGTGGGCGGCGGAGTTCGGGTCACAGGGCATCAGGGTCAACGCCATCTCGCCCGGCGTCATCGTCTCGCCCGACTGGGACGGCACGCACCCCGGCGAGGTGATGATGCAAGGCACTCCGGCAGGCCGGTCCGGACATCCCGACGCCATCGCGAACGCTGCCGTGTACCTGGCCTCGGACGACGCGCAGTTCGTGCACGGCACCGTGATCGACGTCGACGGCGGCCGCACCGGAGTGGCCGTGATCGCCGTGTGACCTGGCTCACTTACGAGCCCGGTTTCTGTGACCTGAGGTGAGACTGCCCGGTCTCCCATGGCGTACGGAAATCGTCGGCGACAGTGAGGGTGTTGGACGTGACGGAGTGGCTGGGCCATTTGGACGCGGAGCAGGTGATCGCCGCACGAGCCGGTGATCGTTCGGCGCTCGACGCGGTCGTGGAAGCCTCCCTACCTCTGGTCTACAACATCGCCGGGAGAGCCCTGTCCGACGACGCGGACGTCGACGACGTCGTGCAGGACACGATGTTCCGCGTCATCCGGGGCATCGACTCGCTGCGGGAGCCGGAGCGCTTCCGGTCGTGGCTGGTCGCGGTGACGATCAACCAGATCCGCGAGCACTACCGCCGCCGCGACCTCGCTCCGGCGCCGCTGGAGGAGTACGACAGGGCCGATCCGGGCGCCGAGTTCGTCGAGGTCGCCTTGTCCCGCCTGCACTTCGCCCAGCAACGGCGTGAGGTCGACGAGGCCGCGCGCTGGCTCGACCCGGCGGATCGCGAGCTGCTGGCGTTGTGGACGCTGGAACGCGTCGGGCAGCTGACCCGCGCCGAGGTGACCGACGCGCTCGACCTCGGCGCGCACGCCGTGACCGTGCGGCTCAGCCGGCTGAAGGGCCGCTTGGAGACCGTGAGGCACCTGGTGCGGGCGTTATCGGCCGAGCCTCGCTGCCCAGGGCTCGCCCAGGCGGCGCAGGGCTGGTCCGGTCAGCCCAGTCCGTTGTGGCGCAAGCGACTCCTGCGGCACGTCGACGAGTGCGGCCGGTGCCGGCGCGGCGTGGACGACGCGATGCCGGTCGAGCGCATCCTGACCGGTGCCGCGCTGCTCGTGGTCCCGGCCGCCTACCTGCCGCGA
>JAVXWK010000651.1:0-12335 GCA_032230575.1 Pseudonocardiales bacterium
CTCGCCGCCACGGTCCGTGAGTCGTCGACCAGGCACACAGCGGGATATCCGGTGGTGCCGAACGCGTTGTGCAGCGGGCCGCCCATCTCCTCGACGACGACCTCGGCCACCTCACCGAGGCGCACGACCATGTCGGCGACCTCGTCGGCGGATCCGGCGGCGACCGCGATCACCTTGCCGCGGTGACCGGTCGCGTACTCGATGAACTGTGGCATGCGCTCCTTGCACGGTTCGCAGTTCGGCGAGAAGAAGCCGACCAGCGCGCCGGAAACGTCCACATCGGACAGTTCGACGCGCGAACCGGCGGTCAGCATGATGGGTGGTTCCTCCGCCGACTGCTTCTCCCGCAGGTCGCGCAGCGCCTCGTTCTGCTGACGCAGCCGCCGGATGATGCCGAAGCTCAGCAGCAGGTCCAGCAGGCACAGGACTCCGACGACCACGACCGCGACGGTGAGCACTGACATGGCAAGTCTCCGAAGGTAGAAGGGCGAGCCGTGGGTGGCGAAACGCGTCGCCACCCACGGCGTCTGATCACGCGCCGCAGGTCCGGAAGACCGTGCAGGGTCCGCAGAACTCCTTGCACGCACCGTTCTGCGAGCAGCGCTGGCGGAAGTCACTGCGCTCACGGCAGTAGCAGTGCTTGTAGTACGGGTCCGGCGGGCAGCCCGCGCCCACGTCGACCTTGGCCACGAACACGCCGAGCAGCTTGTCGCTGAGCGACTCCAACGTCTTGCGCATGTGTCGCGCTCCCTCGTTCCTCCCGCGCCGGGTGGCGTCGGTGGCGCCAACGTAGGAAAGCGAGGTACACGGGGACGCCCAGCGCGGATACACGGCCGCGTGTATGCCGTGTCGGCGGTGTGTCAGCGGTCACGGACAGGATCACGGGCGTGTCAGTCGAGTTCAGGGTTCTCGGGAGGATCGAGGTGCGGGCGCGCGGCCGCAACGTCGCGCTGGGCTCGCTCAAGCAACGTCTCCTGCTCGCCACGCTGCTGCTCAACCCCGGCCGGCCGGTGCCGATCCGCAGGCTGGTCCGCGCTCTGTGGGCGGACGAGCCGCCGATGTCCGCGGTGGCGAACCTGCGCACGTACGCCAACCGGCTGCGTCAGGTGCTGCCGGACGGCACCGAGCGCATCGCGGGCAGGCAGGCGGGTTACCAGCTCACGGTGCGGCCGGGCGAGCTGGACCTGCACCTGTTCACCGAACGCGCCGAGGCGGGCAGGACGGCTTTGGGCAAAGGCGATCACGCCACGGCCGCAAGACATCTCGGTGAGGCGTTGTCGGCGTGCCGGGGTGCGGTGCTGGAGGATCTGGCCGGCTGTGATGCGCTGGCCGGGTCGATCGCGCCGGTCGAGGAGCTGCGGCTTTCCGTGACGGAGGACCACTTCGACGCACGGCTGGGTCTCGGCGAGCACCGTTCGTTGATCACGCCGTTGCGCGAGTTCGTGGCCGAGCACCCGTTGCGGGAACGACCACGAGCGCATCTCCTGACCGCGCTGTACCGGTCGGGCGACCTGGCCGGAGCTCTCGCCGTCTACACCGACTACCGCGGGGTGATCGCGGACCGGCTCGGCCTGGAGCCTTCGCCGGAGCTCGTCCGCTTGCACCAGGCGGTGCTCGACCGCGATCCATCACTGACCAAAGCCGTCACCGTGCGAGCGTCCTCCGTTCCTCGCGAGCTGCCTTCGCCGTGCCGGTCGTTCTCCGGCCGCAGGCCCGAAGTGGCACGGTTGCAGGCTTTGCTCGCCCAGGACACACCCACCGTTGCCGTCGTGCACGGCCCGTGCGGTGTCGGCAAGAGCGCGCTGGCCTCGGAGGTCGCGCACCGGGTCGCGCCGGTGTTCCCCGACGGCCAGCTCTACATCGACCTCGGCCAGGCAACCCGCGTGCCACACCGGCTGCTGCGGCACCTGGGCGTTTCCGACGTTCCGCACGCCGAGGAAGAGGCCACCGCACTGCTGCGGTCGAGGCTGGCGGACCGTGCCGTACTCGTCGTGCTCGACGGCGCGACAGATCCCGCCCCGCTGCGCTTCCTCCTGCCCGCCACCGGCCCGTGCGCGGTGCTGATCACGAGCCGCGCGCCGCTCCTGCTGGACGGCGCCGAACACCTCCCGCTCGGCCCGCTGTCCGATGTGGACGGTCTGGAGCTGCTGACCAGGCTCGCCCCCAGAGCGGCAGCCGAACCCGCTGCCGCGGCTCAGATCGTCTCGCTGTGCCATGGAATACCGCTGGCACTGCACATCGCGGGCGCGTTGCTCGCCCGCCGCCCCTCACTGGCCCGGCTGGTTCGCCGCCTGGCCCCGGAACGGCGCAGGCTGGCCGAGCTCAGCTTCGGCGGCGAGTCGGTCCGCGCCGCCTGCGCCACCGCGTTCAGCGCCGTCGACGACCCGCTGGCGGCCGGCGCGTTCCGGCTGCTCGGCCGCTACGAGGTGTGCGACGCCGCCACCGTCGCGGGCGTGCTGGGCACGGGCCTGCTGGAGACCGAGGCCGCGCTGGACCAGCTGGTCGACCTCGGGCTCGCCGAGTGGCGCGACGGCGACACCTACCGGCTGCCGGGGCTGATGCGGTTGTTCGCCACCGAGCTGACCAGCCCGAACACCACCCGGCCACCAATGGCCGGTCCCTGGCCTGTCCTCCGCCGCGGCCTCGCGCCATGATCCAGACGAGCCGAGGGGGTTTCATGTCCATCCGATTCCGCACAGCGAGGAAACGCGGCACCTGCCTGGTCGCCGCACTGACCGCCGCCACGATGTTGTCCAGTCCGCACGCGAAAGCCTCAGAGCCGTCGCCGCCCCCGCACCTCGCCGACGGGTTCGGGCTGGTGGTGACGAGCCAGCCGAGGTGGGTCGACGAGAACCACCGCACGTTCCTGTTCAGCGTCTCCACGAACCAGGTGCCGACGCCGACCCTGCTGGAAGGCCAGGAACCGGGCAGGCACGCCATCGTCGTCACCCTGCCGTCCGACTACGACCCGAGCGCGCGCTACCCGGTCCAGTACTACCTGCACGGGCATCCCGACCGCCCCGACGCCCTGTGGAACCAGCGCGTCGTCGAGAACGCGACCAGGAACGTCCCGCTGATCACCGTGCAGCCCAACGGCAGCGGCCGCGGCTGGTACTCGAACTGGGTCAACCCCGGTGCCGCCGGCCCGCAGAACTGGGAGAACTTCCACCTGGAGCAGGTGATCCCGTTCGTCGACGCCAACCTGCGCACGATCGCCACGCGGGAAGGCCGGGCGATCGTCGGCCACTCGATGGGCGGCTTCGGCGCGTTGCACTACGCCGAGCACCGACCGGACCTCTTCAGCCACGCCGGCAGCTTCTCCGGCGGCCTCGACCTGCGGAACTCCGAGATCCGCGCCGCCGTGGTCGCGAGCGAGCTGAACCCCGGCTCCGGCACCCCGGCCGTCGGCGCCGACGCGATCTTCGGGCCACCGATCTGGCCGTTCGACGGCGTCTGGAACGACCAGAGCCCGGCCCAGCACGTGGAGTCGTTGCGCGGCATGGGAGTCGCCCTCTACACCGGCAACGGCGGCGACCTGACCGTCAACCCGATCCAGGCGGTGCTCGAGAACCGGGCGAGGGAGACGACGCTGGTGACCGCCTCCAATCTCACCGCCGCGGGGATTCCGTTCCACCTGTCCGACTACGGCGACGGCACCGGCTGGGCGCCGGGCTGCACCGGCAAGCACGCGGACGAGGCGTGCGTGCAGGCGGACATGAACCACTTCGTCGGGCTGATCACGCGACGGTGAGACGCGCCGCGACGGCTCGCACTTCCCTTGCCACGTCCGGCTTCTCCGCTTCCACCCCGGCGACGAACACCCGCTCGACGTTGCCGGGGTGCGCGGCCGTCACGACAGCCGCGACCGGATCGGCCGCACCGAGCAGGTTGAGGTCGTCGGCCCGCAGCACCACCAGATCCGCGTGCTTGCCGACGGCGAGCGACCCAACGCGGTCCGCCATCCCGATCGCCGCCGCACCCTCGACGGTCGCCATCCGCAGCACATCAGCGGGCGTCACGTGCACGCCTTCGCTGACGTGCGCGGACATCAGCGCGGCCCGCATGAGCGAGAACATGTCCCCCGCCACCACCGCGACCGAGTCGACGCCGAGCCCGGTCGGCACACCCAGCGCGCGGGTGCGGCGGATCATCGGCGCGCCGTGGCCCATCTCGGCTTCCAGCCCCGGCGCGATCGCCACCCCGGCGCCGGCATCGGCGATCATCTTCAGCTGGTCGTCCGGAAGTCCGTTGCCGTGCACGAAAGTCGTGTTCCCGTCGAGGAGTCCGCGATCGTGCAGTGCCGAGATCGGGTTGCCCTCACCGGCGACGTGGGTGAGCACGCGCAACCCGAGCTCGCGCGCCAGCTTCCAGTCGTTCTCCACCACGCTGATGTCCGAAAAGGACGGTCCGACCGGCGCGAGCGCGATGTCGACCAGACCACCGCCGAGCTCCACCCCGCGCCGCACGTCGTCCGGTTCGAGCGCGGGCCCGAACACCGCCGGTCCGTAACCGAACATCGCCCGCACACCTGACTCCCGCAGCCCTCTTACGGCGGCCTCGGCGTGCGCGAACGTCGGCGCGAACGAGTAGTCCTGCACCGTCGTGATCCCGGAGGCCAAGCATTCCAACGCACCCGCGAGCGTGCCGATCCGCAGCTCGTCCGGCGTCACCACGGCTTGTAGCGGCTTGAGGAGCTTCTCCAGGTAGTCGCCGAGCGACATGTCGGCGCTGAACGACCGCACCAGCATCTGCCACAGGTGCCGATGCGCGTCGACGAAGCCCGGCAGCACGATCCGGTCCGTGCAGTCGATCACCACCGACGCCTGCAGCCCCTTGCCCACGGCGGCGATCCGCCCGTCCCGCACGAGCACGTCGGTTCCCGGCAGAGCCACCACAGGGTCGGTGTCGATCACCAGGGCGTTGCGCAATACGAAGTCCATCAGATTCCCCTCAGTCGAAAGCTTTCTTAAAAGCTATCACGGTGTGCAATAGGCTCTGACCTGTGACGGATCGCGTGGAAGAACTGCTGGCGGTGTGGCGCGCGGAGCTCCCGGAAGCCCTCGTCCCCGCCTCGGAGCTCAGCAAGCGCCTGATGGTCCTGTCAGGGCTGCTGGGCGAGGCCACCCGCGCCACCGTGACCAGGTTCGACCTGACCGGCGCCGACTTCGACGTGCTGGCCGCCCTGCGCCGCAGCGGCAAGCCCTACCGCCTCAAGGCCAACGAGCTCAGCCGCTCACTGCTGCTCTCCACCGGCGGCACGAGCAACGTGGTGAACCGCCTGGTGAGCCGCGGCCTGGTCGAGCGCGAACCGGACCAGGCCGACGGCCGCAGCACCTACGTGCGCCTCACGCCGAGCGGCACGTCGCTCGCCGAGGAGGTCGTGATCGCGAACAGCAAGGCGCACGACGAGGTGCTGTCCGCGGTCCCCGCAGAGATTCTCGAGAACGCGACGGCCGCCCTGCGCGCGCTGGCCGAGCATCTGCCCTAGGACCGGAGACGGCACGCCTGACGTGCGACGTTCGGCGTGAACCGAACGGAGCATTTCTGGAACCGCGCGTCCCGAATGCCCTCCCACCTCCTCTAACGCATCGAACGGGCCCCTGCACCCGCGCGACCTGCGCGGGCATCGCCCGCTAGGGAGTTGGAGGAATCGTGTTCCTGGGTTCACGATCACGCCTGCGCACCGCGGTCATCGCCGCGGCCGTGGGCGCCGGTGTTCTGACGGCGGCGACCCCTGCCGCCGCGGCACCTGCCGCAGGTACGCGCGCTTACCTGGTCATCACCGCGCCGAACGACACGGCGGGCGCGAAGACGGCCATCGCGAGCAACGCCGGCACGGTGTTCAGCAGCTACGACGCGATCGGCGTCGTCGTCGCCCACTCCGCCGCCACCGACTTCGCGAGCAAGATGCGGACCGTCAGCGGGGTGCAGAAGGTGGGTGCGACGCGCACGTCGGACGTCCCCGCCGCCGCGTCCAACCCGGCGATCCCCGCCGCGCCCGCGCAGTCGGCCCTGCCCTCGACCGAGCCGGTGCGCACGGACATGAGCCAGATCGGCGCCGACAAGGCGTGGGCGATCAACCCCGGCTCGCCGAACGTCACGGTCGGCGTCCTGGACACCGGTGTCGACGACCAGCACGCAGACCTCCAGCCGAACTTCGACGCGACCAAGTCCGCGTCCTGCGCCTACGGCAAGGTCGACAACCGCGCCGGCGCGTGGCGGGACGTCGACCAGCACGGCACGCACGTCGCGGGCACGATCGCGGCGGCCAAGAACGGCAAGGGCGCGGTCGGTGTGGCGCCGGGCGTGAAGATCGCCGCGGTGCGCATCGCGGAGCCGGGAACCTCGCTGTTCTTCGCCGAGAACACCATCTGCGCCATGGTTTTCGCGGGTGACCACGGGTTCGCGGTGACCAACAACAGCTACTACACCGACCCGTGGCTGTTCAACTGCCCGGACAACGCCGACCAGGACGCCATCCTGGAGGGCATCAAGCGGGCCGTGGCCTACGCCGAGGGCAAGGGCGTGCTGACCGTCGCCGCGGCGGGCAACGAGAACTACAACCTCGCGAACAAGACGCGGGACACCACGAGCCCCAACGACTCCACCCCGGTGCAGCGCAACATCACCAACGCCTGCCTGAGCATGCCGACCGAAGCCCCCGGCGTCGTGGTCACCTCGGCGATCACCTCGGCCAACGGCAAGTCCTCGTACTCCAACTACGGCACCGACAAGATCAGCATCGCCGCACCCGGCGACGCCGTCTACTCGACCGTGCCCGGCGGCAAGTACGCCTCGTTGCAGGGCACGTCGATGGCCTCCCCGCACGTCGCGGGCGTGGCCGCGCTGCTCAAGTCGACCAACCCCACGGCCACCCCTGCCCAGCTGCGTCAGCTGCTGGCCACCCAGGCCGACGACCTGAGCTGCACCGACAGCCGTTGCTCCGGCACCACGGCGAAGAACAACTTCTTCGGCGAGGGCCGCGTCGACGCGCTCGCGGCGGTCGACACCGGCACGCCTCCCGGCAAGACGTTCGAGAACACCACCCGCGTGGACATCCCGGACAACGGCCCGGCCGTGAGCAGCTCGATCACGGTCACCGGCGTCACGGGCAACGCTCCGGCCACGCTCAAGGTCGGCGTCGACATCGTGCACACCTACCGCGGTGACCTGGTCGTCGACCTGATCGCGCCGGACGGGTCGGTGTACTCGCTGAGCAACAAGTCGGGCGGCAGCGCGGACAACATCCAGCAGACCTTCACGGTCAACGCGTCGAGCGAGGTCGCGAACGGCACCTGGAAGCTGCGTGTCCAGGACGTGGCCGGCCAGGACATCGGCAACATCAACTCCTGGAAGCTGACCTTCTAGAAGTGACACCTGATCGGCCGTCCGTCACGGGCGGCCGATCAGGCCTATCGTCCGTAAATGCTCGATACCCGCCAGCTAGAGGTGTTCGCGACCGTCGCCAGGACCGGCTCGTTCAGCGCGGCCGCACGGGAGTTGCACTGCACCCAGCCGGCGGTCAGCCAGCAGATGCGCGCACTGGAACGCCAGGTCGGCGGCCCGTTGTTCGTCCGCACGGGTCGCGGCCTGAACCTCACCGAGGCGGGCCGGATCCTCGCCGAACGCGGCACGGAACTGCTCGACCAGCTCGCCGCCACCCACCAGCAGATCAGCGCGATCGCCACGCACGACATCGGCACGATCCGGATCTGCGCGTTCCCCAGCGCCAACGTGTCGCTCGTGCCCTACGCGGCCGCGATCCTCGCGAAGGAACGGCCCCAGCTCCGCCTCGAACTGGTCGAGGAGGAGCCGCCGGACTCGTTCGCACTGCTGAGGCGCGGCACGGTCGACGTCGTGATCAGCTTCAGCTACCGCGGTGAGCCCCAGGACGAAGCCGCGATCGCCGGAATGCTCCGGGTTCCACTGCTGCGCGAGCCGCTCGCGTTGCTGCTCCCCACCGGACATCGCCTCGCCGGACGCAAGAAGGTGTCGCTCACCGAGACCGCGGACGAACGCTGGATCGCCGGCTGCCCCCGCTGCCAGCGCGCCCTCCAGCAGGCCTGCGCCGAAGCCGGGTTCACCCCGGACATCACCTGCTCCACCGACGACAACCTGGCCATCCAGAGCCTCGTCACGGCAGGTCTGGGCGTCGCGCTCGTGCCACGGCTGCTGCTCTCGTTCATCCAGCACCCCGGCCTGACCACGGTCGAGGTGGACTCCGAGGCCGAACGCGAGACCGCTCTCTACACCTGGCCGGACCTCATCAAGCTGCCGCTGATGCGCGCCACGGTCGACGCGATGATGACGGCGGCCTCCAAGGCATAACCCGTTGCTTGTTCCGTACGCGGGGCCCTTTCGTCCGCTCCTGTAGTACGAAAGGGCCCCGCGTACTACTGAGGCATAACGGTGGCTTATACGCCCCCAAGAAATGCCCCTCTTCTGCGCATAGCTCGCAAGAGTGATGGTTGCTCACATGGGCAGCATCAAGACCACTGCGCACGCGACCGACTCACCGGTACCCGGCCTCACCCTGGTCGCGGCCGGTGTCGCGGTCGCGATGGTCGTCGCGTGGCTGGTGCCGTCGGTCAGCGCGTTGACCGCCGCGGTGCTGCTCGGGGCCGTCGTGGCCAACGTCGTCAAGCTGCCCCAGGCGGTCAGCCCCGGCATCAAGCTCGCCGGACGCCGCCTGCTGCGCCTCGGCATCGTGCTGCTCGGGTTGAAGCTGGTGTTCCGGGACGTGCTGGCGCTCGGCTACGAGGTGCTGGTGCTGGCGGTCGTCGCCGTGGTCGTCACGTTCGTCGTGACGCGCTGGCTCGGCCGCGTGCTCGGGGTCGGCGAAGGGCTGTCGTTGCTGATCGCCACCGGGTTCTCGATCTGCGGCGCGTCGGCCGTCGCCGCGATGAACGGCGTGCGCGAACAGGATGAGCAGGACGTCGCCAAGGCACTCGGCCTGGTCACGCTGTTCGGCACGGTCGCGATGTTCTGCCTGCCCGCGTTGCACCCGCTCACCGGCCTGTCCCCCGCTGCTTACGGCGTGTGGGCGGGCGGAAGTGTGCACGAGGTCGCCCAGGTCGTTGCCGCCGCCGGGCCTGTCACCGGTGCGCTGGCCATCGCGGTCGCGGTGAAGCTGACCAGGGTCGTCCTGCTGGCGCCGATGCTCGCCGCGGTGAGCGTCGCCGAACGCCGCAAGTTCCCCGCAGTGGGCAAGCGTCCGCCGCTCGTGCCGTTGTTCGTCGTGGGGTTCCTGATCGCCGCCGCCGTGCGCGCCACCGATGTCCTGCCCGCGTCCGTGCTGTCCGCGGCGACGTTCGTGGACAACCTGCTGCTGGCCGCGGGCATGTTCGCCCTCGGCACGGCCGTGAACCTGCGTTCTCTCGTCCGCTCCGGACTGCCCGCGCTGACGTTGGGCCTGCTGTCCACCGTCGTGATCTCCCTTGTGGCCCTGATCGGAGCATCTTTGATCATGTGAGGAGTCACCATGCCTCGTCTGCTCTCCCCCACCGCCGCGCTGCTCGTCGGCGCGATCCGCACCGCCGTGAACGCGGGCGGTAGCGACGCCGCCGTCGCCAAGCGGGTCGCCAAGGCCCTCACCCGCCACCTCGCCGACGCGGAGCTGCTGGACGCCGAGCACCGCGAACCCGACCCGACCGCGTACCGCCAGCACGTCCTGCACGTCGAACCCGACGGCAGCTTCTCGGTCGTCGCGCTGGTCTGGCTGCCAGGTCAGGAGACGTGTATTCACGACCACGTGTCATGGTGCGTCGTCGGTACGTACGTCGGCGAAGAAGAAGAGACGACGTATCGGCTCGCGGGTGATCACCTCGTTCCGTTGCGGTTCAATCGCACTCCGCAAGGTGTGGCGTCATACCTCGTGCCGCCGGGCGACATCCACAAGGTGTGCAACAACTCCAGCTCGGTGGCAATCTCGCTGCACGTCTACGGCGCGGACATCGGCGTGCTCGGCACGAGCATCCGGCGGCGGTACGACCTGCCCGTCAAGCGTTCGAAGATTGCGAACTGAGTGCCATTTGGAGCAATTTCGGCATCCCCGGCTAACCCGGCGGCACGATCGCAGCGATAGCACGGACGTGGAACATCCCGACCTGTGGGCGATCGCCGTGGAGGCCCTCGAAGAGAACGAACGCCCAGAGGTGCGGGCCTGGCTGGCCGGAGTCGTCATCCAGCCGGGTCAGACCGAGCGGCTCGCCAGAGGCGAGCGCGATGTGGTGTTCCTGCTGCCCGACCGCATCGTGCTGGTGCGGCCGGACCCCTTCTGGGTGGGCTCGTACCCGAAGGAGCAGGTCGCCAGCATCATGATCGTCGCAGGGCACGTCCAGTTCGAGATCGCCGACGACAACAGCTTCGAGTACTGGATCGACGCCGAGCAGACCCCGGTCGAGCCCTTCCAGGAGGAGGCGGAGGCCTGGCTGCGGCCGACGAAGAGCGGACCCGGCCTCGGCGTGTTCGCGCTGGGCCTGGTGCTGGTCGTCGCGCTGCTGTTCGCGTTCGGGCCGGCGTTCGAGTCGGAGGACAACCGGCTCAGCACCAACTCGACCTGCGGCGACTTCATGTCGGCCGGTCTCGACGCCCAGGTCGACCTGCTGAAGCGGCTCTTCGGGCAGCAGGGCAGGTCGGACGAGGCCGACAACCCGGCCACGCTCACCGCGTCCCGCAAGGCCTGCGGGGAGAACGGCTCGGCGACGCTGGACTCGCTCATCGGCGGGAAATGACGCCTCGCTCGATCGCACCCGCGGCGAACTCGATGAGGTGCGCGGGCTTGACCCGGTTGGTCCGCGCGCCCTGGAGCAGCAGGTCGTCCGCGAGGCCGATCAGCGAGTCCCACACCCAGTGCGGCAGCGCCGGGTCGTCGATGAGCTCCTGACCTGACGCTTCCGCGGTCTCCGCGAGCGCCTTCGCGAGCGCTTTGATGGTCTTGCGGTAGTCCTGCGCGGACCCGGCGACCTCCTTGCCCCTGCGGCCGCCGGAGAGCACCTTCGCCTCCCACTGGGCCGCTGACCGGCCGAAGCGGCGCCACAGTTCGGTGACCTGGGGCTCGATCTGTTTGAGCACGCCCGCGATGCCCAGGCTGCGGTCGACGGTGTCCAGGGTGTGCTGCAGCTCGTCCAGGCGGCGTTCCATCAGCGCCGCGAAGACGTCCTCCTTGCCGGAGAAGTACTGGTACACGGTGCCGGAGCTGACACCCGCGCCCACCGCGATCGCGCGCATGGTCAGGCCCGCGTAACCCTGCTCCTCGAGGATCTGCTCGGCCGACTGCAGGATGTCCCGCCGCCTGCCTTCCGCGTCACCCCAGGCCGTCTGCTCTGTGCTCACGGTTGCGGATCCTACTTTGAACAACGTTCAAAAGCATATTGAACGTTGTTCGGTTTGGTTGCTACCGTCGGTGCGTGGACCACCTGGACACGTTGGAAGCGGACAGCATCGACATCTTCCGAGAGGCCGTCGCGGAGAGCGAGCGACCGGTCCTGCTGTACTCGATCGGCAAGGACAGCTCGGTACTGCTCCACTTGGCGCGCAAGGCCTTCTACCCGTCGAAGCCGCCGTTCCCGTTGCTGCACGTGGACACCACGTGGAAGTTCCGGGAGATGATCGCGTTCCGGGACAAGATCGCCTCGGACCTCGGGCTGGAGCTGATCGTGCACCGCAACCCGGAGTGCGTGGCACTGGGCATCAACCCGTTCGACCACGGTTCGGCGCGGCACACCGATCTCTGGAAGACCCAGGGGCTGCGGCAGGCTCTCGACGAGCACCGGTTCGACGTGGCGTTCGGCGGGGCTCGGCGGGACGAGGAAGCCTCTCGCGCCAAGGAAAGGGTGTTCTCGTTCCGCACCGCGCAGCACCGGTGGGACCCGAAGAACCAGCGGCCGGAGCTGTGGCGGCTCTACAACACGCGGGTCGCGCCCGGCGAGAGCATCCGGGTGTTCCCGCTGTCGAACTGGACCGAGCTGGACGTGTGGCGCTATGTCGAGCGCGAACGGATTCCCGTTGTGCCGCTGTACTTCGCGGCTCAGCGGCCGGTGGTGGACCGCGACGGCATGCTGATCATGGTGGACGACGACCGGATGCCACTGTCCGCGCCTCCACGTTCCGAGCTCGTCCGGTTCCGGACTTTGGGCTGCTACCCGCTGACCGGCGCGGTGCGGAGTGAGGCGCGGACGGTCTCCGAGATCGTCGAGGAGATGCGGGCCGCGACCACCTCCGAGCGGCAGGGGCGGCTGATCGACCACGACCAGAGCGGCTCGATGGAGCGCAAGAAGCAGGAGGGGTACTTCTGATGGAGCTTCTGCGGTTCATCACCTGCGGCAGCGTGGACG
>JAVXWK010000678.1:0-2650 GCA_032230575.1 Pseudonocardiales bacterium
GCCTGCCGACAAACGGCCGCCTCGTATGCGGACATCCGTGTCGTAGCCGTCGGGCAGGGCGGCGATGAACTCGTGCGCGCCCACCTCGGCGGCTGCGGCTTCGACCTCGGCCCGGGAGGCGGAGGGCTTGCCCAGGGCGATGTTGTCCGCCACCGAGCCCGAGAACAGGAAGTTCTCCTGGGTGACCATGACGACGGCCCGGCGCAGGTCCGTGTCCACGACGGAGCGGAGATCCACGCCGTCGAGGAGCACGGAGCCCGAGGTCGGGTCGTAGAAGCGCGACACCAGCTTGGCCAGGGTGGTCTTGCCCGCACCGGTGGCACCGACCAGGGCCACGGTCTGCCCCGCCGGCACGTCCAGGCTGAAGAGAGGAAGCACCTGCCGGGACGTGGCCGGGTACTGGAACTCCACCTCGGAGAACCGGATCGCGCCCCTCGCGTGCGGCAGGGCCACCGGCGACGACGGCTCGGGGACTGACGGCTCCTCCTCCAGGACGCCCGAGATCTTCTCCAGGGCGGCGGTGGCGGAGGAGTAGGAGTTCGCGAACATCGCCAGCTCGTCGAACGGGTCGTAGAAACGGCGCAGGTACACGGTGAACGCCGTCAGCACGCCCAGTTCCAGCGAGCCGCCCGCCACCCGGTAGGCGCCCCAGGCCAGCACGATGGCCAGCGAGATGTTGCCGATCAGGCGGATCGTCGCGACGAACGTGGCCATGACGCCCAGGGCGTCCACGTTCGCGTCGCGGAACTGGGCGTTGAAGCCCGTCATGATGGCTTCGTTGCGGGGCTGGCGGCGGAACGCCTGCACCGCGCGGATGCCGTTCATGGACTCCACGAACTGCACGATGATCTTCGCGATGGCGCCGCGCGTGCCCCGGTAGGCCTCCATCGAGCGGCGGCGGAACCAGCGCCAGATGAAGTAGAGCGGCACGAAGCCCGCCACCACGACGGACGCCAGCGGCATGTCCAGCCAGAGCAGGATGATCGCGATGCCCGCCACCGACAGCAGGGCGTTGAACAGGCTGTCCAGGCCCTCTTCGACCAGGTCCTGCAACGCGTCGACGTCGCTGGTCAACCTGGCGATGACCTTGCCGGACGTGTAGGACTCGTGGAAGCCGACGGACAGGCGCTGCGAGTGCCGGAAGATCCGCCCGCGCAGGTCCAGGAGCACGTCCTGGCCCACGCGGCCGGAGATCCGCAGGAACGCCCAGCGCAGGAACGTCGTCACGCCCGCGCAGGCCGCGTAACCCGCCACGCACCACAGCAGGACCGACGCGTCACCGCGCATCGCCGCCGGGATGCCCTTGTCGATCGCGGCGGCGATCAGCAGCGGCAGCGCGAGGTTCGCGAGGTTGCCGCCGATCACCGACCCGATCGCGAGCGACGCACGGGCGATGTGCGGGCGCACCAACGAACCCAGCAGCCTGCGCGACCGGGCCTGCAGGCGCAGGCCGGTCGAGTGCGAGATCTCGCCGATCTCCTCGGCGGCGACGCCGCGCCACTCCTCTTCCTGCTCAGCCTGAACCACTACCTGATCACTCACGACGCCACCTCCTCTTCCACGATCTCCTCACTGTCCATGCTGGACAGCAGGCGCCGGTATTCCTCGTTCTCGTCCAGCAACTTCCGGTGCGAGCCGATCGCGGTGATCTTGCCGCCGACCAGCATCGCGACGCGGTCGGCGAGCTGCACCGTCGACGACCGGTGTGCCACCACCAGCGCCGTCACGCCGCGCAACACCCTGCGCAGCGCGGCTTCCACCTCGGCCTCGGTGTGGACGTCGAGCGCCGAGAGCGGGTCGTCCAGCACCAGCACCGCCGGCCTGCCGACGACCGCTCGCGCGAGCGCCAGCCGTTGCCGCTGCCCGCCGGACAGCGACAGGCCCTGCTCGCCGATGCGGGTCGAGAGACCCCACGGCAGCGCGTCGACGAACTCCTCCGCCCTGGCCACCCGCAACGCCTCGCGCACGGCCGCCTCGGAGACGTCCGGCACGCCCAGGCCCACGTTCTCGGTGACCGACGCGGAGAACAGCACCGGTTCCTCGAACGCCGTGCCGACCACCGTCCGCAGGTCCTCCAGGGACAGGTCCCGCACGTCGACGCCGTCGATCGTGATCCGGCCGCCGGTCACGTCGGCCAGCCGCGGCACCAGCGCGGTCAGCGTCGTCTTGCCGGAACCGGTCGCGCCGACCAGCGCCACCGTCTCGCCGGGACGCAGGTCGAGATCGACGCCCGTGAGCACCTCGTTGCCGTCCTCGAACGCGAACCGCACGCCCTCGAAACGAACATGCCCGCGCAACGGCGCAGGCAGCGGCACGGGCGAGGCAGGACTGGTGATCGTCACGGGGGAGTCGATGACCTCCCAGTAGCGTTCCAGCGCGGCGGCACTCATGTTCGTCTCCGCCAGCAGCCAGCCGATGGAGTCGATCGGCCAGCGCAGGTACGCGCTCACCGCGACGGCCGCCACCAGCGTGCCGACCGTCATCGAGCCGTTGACGATGCCGATCGCGCCGACGCCGAGCATGCCCGCGATCGAGAGCTCGGGCAGCACGATCAGCACCGACCACAGCGCGGCCAGGATCGAGATCTTGTTCAGTTCGGTCGACCGCAGCTCCCGCGCCTGTGCCAGGAACCTGTTCGTCAGCTCCGGCC
>JAVXWK010000206.1:0-7706 GCA_032230575.1 Pseudonocardiales bacterium
GACCGCCCCGGACACCGATCCGGCACTCACACCCAGCTCGTCGGCGAGATCCCCCGCGGTCAGCGACTCCTTGTCGGAGAACAGGAACGCCGCCAACGCGCGCGCCCCCATCCGCTGCATCCCGGCACCGACCAGCGTCAGCGCCAGATGCTCGGCCGCCTCCCTGCGTTCTGTCTCGCGGGTCACACCTCTCCAGCCTTCAGAAAATTCTGAACGTTCGCTAGCCTCAATCCTAGGGGGAAGGGGCTGGAAATGGCCACAGCACTCGTCGTCGGCGCCGGGATCGCCGGCCTCGCGACCGCACTCAGACTGACCCGCAGCACGTGGGACGTCGTCGTGCTCGACCACGGCAGACACCACGACCCGGTGCCGCTCAAAGGCCCGGACCTGCGGGCAGCCCGCCGCCTCGACGCGCTGCCGTGCCCGCTCCCCTACGAGACCCGCCACAGCACGGTCACCGCGCTGCGACCTGACCGGTTCGGCGTCACGGTCGCCTTCAACGACCACGAGGACGAGTGGTTCGACCTCGTCGTGTGCGCACAGCCCTGCTGCGAGGCCGACCGATTACCCGGCCTGCGCCTCGAAGCCTGGTCCCGCGACCACGTCGCACTGCTCTACAAAGCAGTCCAGGACACCGAGAGCCCGCTGTGCGCCGCCGAACTGCTCGCGGACGCGTTCGACATCCACGCAGACGACTACACCGCATTCTCTTGGTGGGAAACCACTTTGAAGCCGCACGCCGTTAGGCGGGCCTTTACCCGCGTTCGGTAAGCCTGCGGGTCATGACCACGTTACGGAGACGCACCTTCATCGTGGGCGGCCTCGCGGGAGCGAGCGCCGGCGTACTGGTTCCCCGTCTGGCCAACGCGATCGGCTACCCCTTCACCCTCGGCGTCGCTTCCGGCGAGCCGGCAGCAGACGGGTTCGTCATCTGGACCCGCCTCGCCCCCACCCCCCTCAACGCCGACGGCCTCGGCGGCATGCCGAACACCAACACAGCCGTCGAATGGCAGATCGCCACCGACGAGCGCTTCACGACCCTCGCCCGCACCGGCACCTTCACGACGCAGCAGGCGAGCGCTCACTCCGTGCACGTCACCCTCACCGGCCTCGAACCGGGCCGCGAGTACTGGTACCGCTTCCGCACCGGCGGCCACATCTCCCCCGTCGGCCGCGCCCTCACCGCACCGGCCGTCGGCACCCAACCCGAGCTGAACATGCTCTTCGCCTCGTGCAGCCACTTCGAGGAGGGCTACTTCACGGCCTACCGCCGGATGGCCGAGGAACACCCCGACCTGATCCTGCACCTCGGCGACTACATCTACGAAGGCGCCGCCACCGCGACGAAGGTCCGCAAGTTCGCGCCCGCCACCGAGATCAGCACGCTGGCGAACTACCGCGTCCGCCACGCCCAGTACAAGACCGACCCGGACCTCCAAGCCGCGCACGCCACCGCGCCCTGGCTCGTCGTCTGGGACGACCACGAGGTGGAGAACAACTACGCCGACCTCGTCCGCAACGACAGCAGCCCGGCCGGTGACTTCAAAGCCCGCCGAGCCGCCGCCTACAAGGCGTACTACGAGCACATGCCACTGCGATCAGCCCAGGCCCCCACAGCCGAGAACATGTTGCTGCACCGCAGGGTCCGCTGGGGCAGCCTCGCCACGTTCCACATGCTCGACACCCGTCAGTACCGCGACGACCAGGCATGCGGCGACGGCACGAAGGTCTGCCCGGCCGCCGACGACCCGGCCCGCACGCTCACCGGCCCCTCGCAGGAAACGTGGCTGATCGACGGCCTGCGCCAGAAGCTCGGCACCTGGGACTTCCTCGGCCAGCAGGTGTTCTTCGCCCAACGCCTCGCCGCCGCGGACGGCTCGAAGAGCATGGACGCGTGGGACGGCTACACCGCCAACCGCACCCGCATCCAGAACGCGTGGGACACCAACGGCAACAAGGGCACCGTCGTGCTGACCGGCGACGTGCACCGCAGCTGGGCCGCGAACCTCATGCAGAACTACGGGACCCAGAACCGGATCATCGGCACCGAGCTCGTCACCACGTCGATCACGTCCACCGGTGACGGCAACGCGGCCGACAACAGCCTCAACCCGGCGCTCAACCCGCACGTGAAGTACTTCAAGAACCTGCGCGGCTACGTGAAGACCCGCACGAACGCGACCGAGATGCGGGTCGACTTCCGCGCCGTCGACAAGGTCACCGTCCGCGACTACCCGGTGAAGACCGTCGGCAGCTACGTCGTCGAGGCGAACAACCCCGGATTGCAGGCGCCGTGAAGACACTGCTGATCGCCTCACTCCTGCTGGCACCCGTCCCGATGACGTGGTCCACGGTCAACACGGACTCGACCGGCGACCAGGACAACGCGTCCGTCTCGGCCACCCGCAACGGCTACACGGCCGTCGTGTGGGAGGACGACCGCGACACCACCGCCCCCGCGGACCCGATCCACTCCGACATCTGGATCCGGCTCTACCAGGAGGGCACCTCCCTCTACGAGAAGAAGCTCAGCACCGGCGGAACCGGCGACTGGCGTCACTGGCAGCCCGACGTGGCACTGCACGAGGACGGCACCGCTGTCGTCGTGTGGTCGGAAGACCCGGACGGCAACGGCTTCTACAACATCGCGGTCCGCTCCGTGACCGCTGCCGGTGCGGTGTCCGGTTCCGGCACGGCCAACGCGAGCGCCGACGGCCAGCAGTACTTCCCCAGCGTCGCGGCCGATCCGGACACCGGCGGCTTCGCGGTCACGTGGGAGGACCAGCAGGGCACCGCGGCGCCCACCGTGCGGGTGAGCGGGTTCGCGTCGATCTCGAGCAAGACCTACGAGGCCCAGGTCAGCAACGCGGGCGGCACCCACGCCAAGCCCCAGGTCGCGATGGGTGCGGCGGGCAACGCCATCGTGGCGTGGGAGGCGGACGCGAACATCGCCCGCAAGATCCTCACCCCGTCCGGCGGCGTGAAGCAGGCGCAAACCACGACGGGGCAAGGAAAGCACCCCGCCGTGGCAGCCAACTTCAACGGCGACTTCGCGGTCGCCTGGGAGCAGTCCGGCGTGAAGACCCAGTCCTTCACCGCCGCCGGTGCGTCACGCGGCGCCGTCGCGAGCACCACCGGCACCGACCCGCAGATCGGCATCGACGACCAGCTCGGCGTCGCGGTGACCACGGCGGAGGCTTTGGACGTCTACACGCAGGTCTACAACCCGGACGGCACCACCACCGGACGACCGGCACGTCAGCTCACGGTCTCGAACGCCACCGGCAGGCAGGACGAACCGGCCGTGGGCGTCGACCCGTGGGGCCGCGTCACCGTCGTCTACACCGACGACAACGACGGCAACGGGTTCGACCAGATCTACCTCGGCACGGGCCTGACCACCCAGGCCTGGTAGCTCAGCGCTGATCGAGAGGCCTGCGTCGCGGGTGGACGTCCAGCAGCGACGCGGGCTTCCAGAACCCGTGCACGTCGTAGGTGTCGGTACCGGGCGGCACGATCTCGTCGATCCGGTCCAGCACGTCGTCGGTCAGCACCAGCTCGGCGCCCTCCAGCAACGACTCCAGCTGCTCCATCGTGCGTGGCCCGGTGATCGCCGACGTGACGGCCGGATGCGTCGTCACGAACGCGATCGCCAGCGCGGGCAGCGACACCCCCATCTCGTCCGCGAGCTTCGCGAACTCCTCCACGGCGTCGAACTTCGCGGCATTCTTCGGCAACGCCTCATCGAACCGGTCCGGCGTGAGCGTGGCCCGGAACGCCTCGGCTGACGCGCCCCGCCGGTGCTTGCCCGACAGGAACCCGCTCGCCAACGGACTCCACACCAGCACACCCATCCCGAGCCGCTGCGTCACCGGCAGCACCGACCGCTCGATCCCGCGCGCCAGCATCGAGTACGGCGGCTGCTCGGTCCGGAACCGCATCAGCCCCCGGTTCATCGACACGTGGTACGCCTCGACGATCTCCTCGGCCGGGTACGTGGAGCACCCGAACGCCCGGATCTTCCCGTCCCGCACCAGATCCGTCAGCACCGACAGCGTTTCCTCGATGTCGGTCGAGTAGTCCGGCCGGTGCACCTGGTACAGGTCGATCCAGTCGGTGCCCAGGCGCCGCAGGCTGTCCTCGACGGCCCGCACGATGTAGCGCCGCGAGTTGCCGCTGCGGTTGCGGCCCTCTCCCAGCGGGAAGTGCACCTTCGTGGCCAGCACGACGTCGTCCCGCCGATCTTGCAACGCCTTGCCGACGATCTCCTCCGACTCCCCCGCCGAGTACATGTCGGCGGTGTCGACGAAGTTGATGCCCGCGTCGAGGGCGCGGTGGATGATCCGCACGCCCTCGTCGTGGTCCTTGTTGGCGACATCGCCGAACATCATGGCGCCGAGGCAGTGGTGGCTGACCTCGATGCCGGTTCCCCCAAGTACGCGATAACGCATGTTCATGAGCGAGAACCTACGAACTAGACCCAGCTCTAGGTCAAGAACCTATGCTCGAACCATGCAGTTGAGCATCGGACAGGTCGCCGAACGCACCGGGCTGAGCGTGCACGCCCTGCGCTTCTACGAGAAGGAAGGCATCCTCGCCCACCAGGTCCACAGAGGACCGGGCGGGCGCCGGGTCTACACGCAGCAGGACGTCGACTGGCTGCGCATGTGCATCCTGCTGCGGATGTCCGGAATGCCCGTGCCCGAGATCCGCCGCTACACCGAGCTGGTGCGCCAGGGCGACGGCAACGAGCTGCAGCGCCTCGACATCCTCAAGGAGCACCAGGAGCGCGTCCGCCAGCAGATGGTCCAGCTCCAGGAGTGCATGGACCTCATCACCTACAAGGTCGGCAAATACCAGGACTACGTTAATTCGATCGCCGCCAAGGCGGTCGGCCAATAGCCTCGGGCTATGCCCGTCGTGCTCTCGCTGAACATCGCGTCCAAGACGATCCCGGTCGACTACACCCGCGCGGGCGTCACCGCCATCGACAAGCGCCCCGTCGACGGACCGCTGGACGTCAGGCCGCCCGGCGAGAAAGGCAGCTCCGGCAGCGGCGTCGCGGGCGACATGATCGGCGACTGGACGGTCCACGGCGGCGACTACCAGGCCGTTTACGGCTACGCGCGCGAGGACCTCGACTGGTGGCAGACCGAGCTCGGCGTGGATCTTCGCAACGGCCAGTTCGGCGAGAACCTCACCACGCAGGGCATCGACCAGACGAACGCCCTCGTCGGCGAGCGGTGGCGCGTCGGCACCGCGTTGCTGGAGGTCTCCGGGCCCCGCATCCCGTGCCGGACGTTCGCGAGCTTCCTCGGACAGCGCGGCTGGGTGAAGCGGTTCACGCAGGTGAACAGGCCCGGCGCCTACTTCCGCGTGATCGAGGCCGGGCGGTTCGCGCCCGGTGACGAGATCACCGTCGTGCACCGGCCGGACCACGACGTCACGGTCGAGCTGTTCTTCCGCGCCGTCACCACGGAGGGGGACCTGCTCCCCCGCCTGCTGGAGGCGGGGGATTCGGTGCCGCCCGACGTGATCGAACTCGTGCACAAGCGCACCGTGGTCGAGCTGGATTCCTAGCCGGTTGGAAAACGCCTGACCCAACGCTTTTGCCACGGCGTCTCGACGGCGCGCCGGTGGTAATTCGCGCGCGTCCACGCCACGGCCTCGTCAGCGGGCACACCGGCCAGCACGGCCAAGCACGAAATGACGGTTCCGGTCCTTCCGATCCCGCCGCTGCACGCCACCTCGACGCGTTCTCCGGACAGCGCGCGGGCGTGCAGTGCGCGAATCAACCTGATCGCGGTGTCGTGATCACGCGGAAGACGGAAGTCCGGCCAGTCGATCCAGTCGTGCGGCCACGGCACGTCGACAGGGCGTGGCTGCAGATATACCCCGTACTGGGGATGCGGTTCCACGATCTTGCCATCCCGCAGGCCACGCCCCGTGACCACGGCCCCGTCGGGTAGCTCGACGATCTTCACCAGCAGTTCCCCCAAACAGCCTCATCGCGCGAACGGCATGAAATTCTGTCACGTCTGCTTCGCCGCTTTCCTCCATTCGTACTACGCTCGCCAAATCGGTTCACCGGTGAGTCATGAGGGTGGTGACGGGTGCGACGACGCGCCAGGGATGACAAGCGATTCACCGGGCTGACAATCCTCGCCGCGACAACCGGTTTCGTGCTCTTCCTGCCGCCACTGCTCACCGTCGCCAACGACGGGGGCACCATCGCGGGCGTGCCGACGGTCGCGGCCTACCTCTTCGGCGCATGGATCGTCGTCATCGCGCTGGTGTTCCTTCTCGTGCGCCGGTCGGGATGATCTGACGTGCTCCAGACGTGGTTGATCATCGGTGTGTCCGTCGCCTACCTCGGCGTGCTGTTCGCGATCGCGTTCTACGGCGACCGCCGCGCCGACGCGGGCCGCAGCATCGTCGGCCGCGGCACGATCTACGCGCTCTCGCTGGCCGTCTACGCGACGTCGTGGACCTACTACGGCAGCGTCGGCCGCGCGGCCTCCACGGGCGTCGGCTTCCTGTCGATCTACCTCGGCCCGACGATCATGCTCGCGCTCGGCTGGCTGGTGCTGCGCCGCATCATCCACATCAGCCACCGCCACCGCATCACGTCGCTCGCCGACTTCGTGTCCGCCCGCTACGGCAAGAGCGTGCGGCTGGGCGGCCTGGTCGCGGCGATCGCGGTCGTCGGTGTCGTGCCGTACATCGCCCTGCAGCTCAAGGCGGTCTCCAACACCTTCGAGATCATCCGCCGCGCTCCGGCGGTCACGCCGTCGTCCGCGTTGGGCCAGGTACCGGTGCTCGAGGACACCGCGCTGTACGTGGCGCTGCTGCTCGCCGGCTTCACGATCCTGTTCGGCACCAGGCACCTCGACGCCACCGAACGCCACGAGGGCATGGTCACCGCCATCGCGTTCGAGTCGGTCGTGAAGCTCGTGGCGTTCGTCGCCGCCGGCATCACCGTGACCTGGGGGCTCTACAACGGCTTCGGCGACCTGTTCGGCCAGGCGAAGCAAGCCGGGCACGACGCTCTCTTCACGCTCGGCGACTCGACCGGCACGTGGGTGTGGCTGAACGTGCTGTCGCTCTTCGCGATCGTGCTGCTCCCCCGCCAGTGGCAGGTCGGCGTCGTGGAGAACGTCGACGAACGCCACGTCCGCAAGGCCATGTGGATGACGCCGCTGTACATGCTGCTGATCAGCGTGTTCGTGCTGCCGATCGCCGCGGCGGGCCTGCTGCAGTTCGGTTCCGGCGCCGAGGCCGACACGTTCGTGCTCACCGTGCCGATGGCCGCGGGATTGGACCTGCTGGCACTGCTGGTGTTCGTCGGCGGCCTGAGCGCGGCGACCGGCATGATCATCGTCGAGACCGTCGCGCTCTCCACGATGGTGTCGAACTCGATCGTCGTCCCGATGCTCCTGCGCCGCGGCTACGAGGGCCGGTTGGCGCGCCTGATCCTGCTGACCCGACGTCTGTCGATCGTGGCGATCATGCTGCTCGGCTACGGGTACTTCCGCCTGGCCGGCGAGAGCGCCGCCCTGGTGTCGATGGGCCTGGTGTCGTTCGCGGCCGTCGCGCAGTTCGCCCCCGCGATCATCGGTGGCCTGTACTGGAAGGGCGGCACCCGCGACGGTGTCATGACGGGCCTGCTCGGCGGGTTCGCGGTGTGGACGTACACGTAGCTGCTG
>JAVXWK010000768.1:0-4112 GCA_032230575.1 Pseudonocardiales bacterium
GCACGAGAACTTCGTGCGGTGGAAGAACGGCAGCGGGCCGTGCCTGGTCTGGCGCAAGCTCAAGCACACGCTCGACCAGCTCGGCGGCTGTCTCGTGCCGTCACTCGGCCTGAACGACGGCGCGGGCCCGATCCTGTCGGTGATGGCGGTGACCGGTGACGCCGTGTTCACCCTGCCGCACATCCTCGCCGACGAGACCGTCACGATGCGGCGGGGCACCGAGATCGAGCGGCTCAACGGCGACCAGGCGCTGGCGTGTCCCGGTTCGCAGTACCAGGTGATCCTGCACAGCGCGCCCGCGACGGAGATCGCGAAGTCGCTGCTGGCGGGAGAGACCACGATCGCGCAGGTGGCGGAGTCGCTGCAGGTCGAGCTGTCGCTGGTCGCCGACGTGGTGGCCTATCTCGCGGGCGCGCAGCTCGTGGTTCCGGCGCGGTGCTGAGCCGCCGTCATGTTGCACCGAACGAGGACCGCGAAACGCGAAAGATCCGAGGCAGCGCC
Source organism: Pseudonocardiales bacterium (assembly GCA_032230575.1). Taxonomy (GTDB): domain Bacteria; phylum Actinomycetota; class Actinomycetes; order Mycobacteriales; family Pseudonocardiaceae; genus Lentzea. The sequence goes on from JAVXWK010000768.1 coordinate 502, forward strand.
CGTATCATGGCCGCGTCCCGAACCTCGCGTGGGAGCTGCTGCTGTGACGCTGCGACAGGAACGCTCATCGGTGTCCCGTCGGTTGGCGTACGTCGTCATCAGCGTCGTGTTCGCCAACTATCTCGGCAACGCCTTCTCATACGTCCTGCAGGCCGGCCCGACCCCTCCACGCATCGCAGGCTCGCTCGCCTGCCTGCTCACGATCGGCTACCTGCAGCTGAGAGTGTTCTCCAGGCCTGGCGCGGACCTGCGGTCGGGCAAGGCCTACCTGGCACTGGGCACGATGGCGGTGCTGGTGTACGCGCCGATGCCGTTCTTCCCCAGCGCGTGGCCCGGCATGCCCGGATTCCTCGCGGGCAGCGCCCTGCTGGTGCTCCCGAACCGGGTGCGGTGGCTCGTGTTCGGCGCGGTGGCGGTCAGCAACGCCGTGATCCAGTCCCTGTACGTGAGCGTCCTGCCGCAGCTGGTCTACTATTTCCTGTCGCCGATGGTCGCGGGTCTGGTCGTCTACGGGCTGTCGCGGCTGCCGTCGCTGGTGAAGCAGCTGGAGACGGCCCGCTCCGAGCTCGCCGGCCTCGCGGTCTCGGAGGAGCGGCTGAGGTTCGCCCGTGACCTGCACGACCTGCTCGGCTTCAGCCTGTCGGCGATCACGCTGAAGGTGGAGCTGGCCCGCACGCTGATCGGTGACCGCACCGAGCGCGCGCTCGGGGAGCTGGCGGAGATCCTCGGCATCGCCCGCGAGGCGTTGACGGACGTTCGTGCGGTGGCCTCGAGCTATCGCGAGCTGTCGCTGGCCGACGAGATCGAGTCGGCGCGCTCCGTGCTGACCGCCGCCGGCGTCGCGACGGTGATCGCGGCTGACCACACCGAACTCTCCCCCAGATCCCGGACGGTGCTCGCGACGGTGCTGCGCGAAGGCGTGACGAACCTGTTGCGCCACAGCCACGCCACCCGCTGCTCGATCGAGATCCGCGGCACGGACCGGCTGGTGTCGATCGACATCGTGAACGACGGCGCGCCCGCCCAGGCCGGCGTCGACCGGGGCAGCGGCCTCGCCAACCTGGCGACCCGCACCAGCGCGATCGGCGGTTCCCTGCTCGCCCAGACCAACCCGGACCGCACCTACCGGCTGCACGCCGAGGTGCCGGTCGATCCGGTGACGGAGGAGCCGGCGCACGTCGCGCGTCCGGCAGGGCCGATGATCGCGACGCGGTTCGCGCAGATCCTGCTCACGGCGGTGGTGATCGGCTACGGCCTGATGGCGATGACCTTCGCCTGGTACGGCTACGGCAAGTTCGGGCCGGTGGGGATCACGGTCGTCGCGGCGGGCATCGCGGGCACGGCCGCGCTGGCACTGGGCCTGGTGAGCCGTCCGCTCGTCGAGCTGGACCTGCCACGCCGCCTCGCGGTGATCGGCGGAATCGCACTCTGCGTGTACGTGCCCCAGCTCGTGTACGGCGACCCGTTCAGCTCCGTGCCGGGGTTCCTCGCCGGGTCGGTGGCGCTGCTCCTGCCGCGCGTCGCCGGGTGGGTGGGCTTCTTCGCGGTCGCCATCGGGCAAGGCGTCATCTTCGACGCGCTCGGGTTCGACTCGGTGGACGTCGCGTGGGGCATCATGGCCACGATCAACCACGGCCTGGTGCTGTACGCGTTGACCCGGTTGCGTTCCATGGTGGCCGAGCTGCACGAGGCCCGCGAGGAGCTGGCGACGGCTGCGGTCACCCAGGAGCGACTGCGGTTCGCCCGCGACCTGCACGACCTGCTCGGCTACAGCCTGTCCGCGATCACGTTGAAGAGCGAGCTCACGCATCGGCTGGTGAGAATCGATCCCGATCGGGCGCGGCAGGAGCTCACCGAGGTGCTGGAGATCTCCCGGCAGGCACTGGCGGACGTGCGGTCCGTGGCCCTGAGCTACCGCGAGCTGTCGTTCGACGAGGAGACCCAGTCGGCGCGGGCGTTGCTGTCCGCGGCCGACATCGAGGTCACCGTGCGGATCGACCAGTGCGACCAACTGCCCAAGGACGTGAAGATCACCCTCGCCACCGTGCTGCGCGAGGGCGTGACGAACCTGTTGCGGCACAGCAAGGCCGAGCACTGCGAGATCCTGCTGTCCAGCTCACCGTCGCTGGTCACGATGGACATCGTCAACGACGGCATTCCGACTGCGGGCCGGAAGTCCCGTGACGGCAGCGGAATCGGCAACCTCACCACTCGGGTCCGTGCGCTCGGCGGCGATCTCCACGCGGGCCTCACGCCCGAGCACACGTACCGCCTGCGCGCCGAGATCCCCCTGAACTGACGCTCGTGACGGCACGCCTGGAACGCTCGTCGGTGTCCCGTCGGCTGGCGTACCTCGTGATCACCGTGGTGTTCGCCAACTATCTCGGCAACGCCTTCTTCTACGTGCTGGAAGCCGGTGCGACACCGGCCAGGATCGCCGGCTCACTGGCCTGCCTGTCCGCGATCGGGTACCTGCAGCTGCGGGTGTTCTCGAGACCGGACGCCACCTTGCACTCGGCCGGAGCTCACCTGGCGCTCGGTGCGCTGGCACTGCTGGTGTTCGTTCCGGTGCCGTTCTTCCCCAACGCGTGGGGAGGCATGCCCGGTTTCCTCGCGGGCAGCGCACTGCTGGTGCTGCGCGGCCGCGCGCGGTGGGTCGTGTTCGCCGCGGTGGCCCTCGCGAACGCCGCGACCAAGGCCCCGTACCAGCCAGATCTCTTCGTGCTGGCCTATTACGTCGTGTCGTCCGTGGTCGCGGGCCTGGTCGTCTACGGGCTGTCGCGGCTGCCGTCCCTGGTGCGGCAACTGGAGACGGCCCGCTCGGAACTCGCCGAGCTGGCGGTGGCGCGGGAACGGCTGCGGTTCGCCCACGACCTGCACGACCTGCTCGGCGTCGGCCTGTCCGCCATCACGGCGAAGGTGGAGCTGGCCCGCCGGCAGCTCGGCGAGCGCGCTCAGAAAGAGCTGGCGCAGACCATCGGCATCGCCCGCGAGGCTCTGACGGACCTTCGTGCGGTCGCTTCGAGCTACCGCAAGCTGTCGCTCACCGCCGAGATCGAGGCGGACGAACGCGCCCCGATGGCGACGCGGTTCCCACAGGTGCTGCTCACGGCCGTGGTGATCGGCTACACCACGATGTCGATGTTCGTGGTGGGGTACTCCCGCGTCGGCACAGCCGGAGCCGCTGCCGCGCTGGCCGGTCTGGCCGGCACGGCGGCGCTGGTGCCGGCGCTCGTGAACCGCCCGCCGCGGCCGAAGCGCAGCACCGTGATCCTCGCCGCCATGGCCGTCTGCGTGTACGTGCCGCAGGTGCTCTTCGGCAATCCGCTCCTCGCCGAGCCCGGCTTCCTCGCCGGCTCCATGGCACTGCTGCTGCCCCCGGCCGGCGGCTGGATCGGATTCGGCGTCGTCGTGGCCGGGCAGGGCGTTCTCTCCGGCGCGTTCGGCTACGGTCCCGTGGACATCGCGTGGGGCGTCATGGCCGCGATGAACCACGGTCTGGTGCTGTACGCGTTGACGCGGTTGCGGTCGATGGTGATCGAGCTGCACGAAGCGCGTGCGGAACTGGTGACGGCGGCGGTCACGCAGGAGCGACTGCGGTTCGCCCGCGA
>JAVXWK010000810.1:0-4174 GCA_032230575.1 Pseudonocardiales bacterium
CATCCAGAGTGGACCGTGCCAGCTCGGCACTCCGGCGGGTGAGAACCGGGTCGACCACACGTGGGTGACACGTCAGGACGTGGAGCGGGCCGGCGCCGAAGCGCCGCACGGCTGTGCCGACCTCGACTGCCTCCGCCGTCTCCCGGTCGACGAGGTCAAGAAGCTCACGCCGCTGTTCGCCAGGCCCGCGTACGGCACGGAAGCCCTGCCGGAGAACCCGATCACCGCGCTGGAGCAGGGCCGGTTCCACAGGATTCCGGTTCTCGCGGGCCACACGCGCGACGAGCTCACGCCGTTCGTGGTGATGTTCTATCCGGTGCTCGACGCGCTCGGGTACGAGCAGGCTCTCGCTCAAGGCTTCGGGGCGGCTGCCGCTCAGCAGATCCTGGAGCGCTACCCGCCGAAGGGTGGCGACGAACGGGTGCAGCTCTCGGCCGTGCTCACCGCGATGACGTCGGCGTGCACCACCGATGAGCTCCGAGCGCAGACCGGGGCCTACGGCTACGAGTTCGCCGAGCCTCATCCGCCGATGATCTTCCCGGGCATGCCGGACTTCCCGTACGGCGCGTATCACGGCTCGGAGCTGCCGTTCCTCATGCGGTACGCCGGGGTTGAGCTGCAAGGGAAGCAGCAGCAGCTCTCGGACGAGATGGTCGGGGTGTGGACCAGGTTCGCGCAGACCGGACGCCCCGGCTGGGATCGCCAGGACGTCCGGATCTTCGCAACTCAGCAGGCCGGAGCGGTCGACTACCACTGCGACCTCTGGTCCAGTTAGGACGGCACGCCCCGTTGCGGCGCGCGTCCGTGCGACTTGCCGGGCGCGCGCACGCCGTTCACCGTGGACGTGTCGAACGCGAACGTGATCACCGCGAACGCGATCGCGTCGGAGTTGACGTCCAGCGCGGTCAGGTTCAGGTTCGACCTGTTGTCGCACGGCTGGTGGTAGCAGACGTCGAACGCGACGCCCGCGGTTCCGCCGTAACGCGAGGCCTGCTCGGCCGTCTTGATGTCCTCGGCACCGGTGAACAGGCCACCGGCGGGGATGTTGACGGCGATGAACGGGCCGTAGTCCGAACGTCCGGAGAACTCGGTGTCCTCGGACGGCAGGCCGCGGCCGGCGTAGAACTTCTCGAAGACGTCCTCGATCTGCGCCGACCCCGGCGGGATCGGGACCGGGGCCGTACCGCTCGAGTCGTCACCGTCGTAGATGCCGAAGAAGTAGTTCGGCGACCCGACCATGTCGAAGTTCAGGTACAGCGCGATGCGGTCCTGGTCCGCCTGCGGCAGCGTGGCGACGTAGTGGTCGGAACCCAGCAGGCCCGCCTCCTCCGCGCCCCACCAGGCGAAGCGGACCTTGGAGTTGGTCTTCACCTTCGACATCTGGATCGCGGTCTCCAGCAACGCCGCCGAGCCGCTGCCGTTGTCGTTGATCCCGGGTCCGTTCTGGACGCTGTCGAGGTGCGCGCCCGCCATGACGACGTTGTTCGGGTTGCCGTACTGCGATTCGGCGAGCACGTTCCACGCCGTGCGCGTGTCGGTGACGACCTCCACCTTCACCCGGACGACGGGCGAGGGGAGTGCGGCGAGCTGGTTGCCGACGTCGAACGTCGCGGTGAGGACCGGAATGGTCAGGCCGGTCGCGTCACCGGTCGGGATCACGAGCCCGGTGCGACCGGTCTGGCCCTCGTTGAACAGCACGACCGCCACCGCGCCCGCCGCCTGCGCGTTGGCCACCTTGACGGTGAAGTTGCAGGTGCCCCGCTGGATCAACGCGATCTTGCCGGGTACGAAGCCGGCGAAGTCGGCCGCCTCGCAGCCGCTGGAGCTGCTGGGCGCCGGCGTGGGCGGCAGGACCAGGTCGACCGCCTGGAGGGCACCGGTGACGTCACCTTCGGCCCTGGGCACGAAGTCGGTGTAGGTGAAGTCGAGGTCCTTGCGGTACGAGATCGGCGTCGGCGCGACCACGTCGAGTCGGGAGTTGTCCTCGAGATAGGTGAAGTCGAACGCCTGCACGGTGGGTGAGTACCCTGCCGCGTTCAGTCGCGAGACCACGTAGTTCACCGAGGCCTGATATCCAGGACGTCCGGCCGCGCGGTCGCCGTTCGCGTTCGCGATCGCCTGAAGCGCGTCGAGGTGCCGCAGGACACCGTTGAGCGTCACGGCTTTGGTGAGTTTGGCAGGGTTGTTGTTGTTGTTGGGATCAGCGAGTGCCTGGCCGGTCACGGCGAGTGGCAGGACGAGCGCCATCGTCGAGAGGAGTGCGAGACTTCTGCGCCGGGAACGTCGGGTCATCGGTATGCCTCCATGCGTACATCGCCGCCGAATGCATCCCCTGTGGTCAGTCGTTGTCTGATGTGTCCTGCGTTACACCTTTGGGCTGTGCTGGGCCTTTGCCAGGGAGGTGGGTGTTTGTTCCGGTTGTTGCGGACCGCCGTCCGCGTCGAACCGCTGGAGGGAGAGGGCCTCACCAACGTCCTGCACCTCGTGACGCTGGCCGACGGGCGCAAAGCCGTGCTGCGCCAACCGAAAGTCGCGCGCGACCTGCCGAAGTTCGTGGTACCCGGCGCACCGGAGATCCTGGCCCACAACGGACGCGGTGACGTGCTCGTCGAGTACGTCGAGGGGAAGACTCTGGCGGATGCGCTGCCTGTGACCGACGAGGTGTGGCGCAGCATCGGCGACGCGTTCCGCAAGATCCACCGCGTTGGCCTGCTGCACAACGACGTGAACCTCTACAACATCATCGTCGGCGGCGACAGGGCGACTCTGATCGACTGGGACAACCCTGGCCAGGGCAACCCGCTCGACGAGCTCGCGGCGTTCGAGGAGCACCTCTACCTGCACGGAACCGCGCTGCCCCAGGCGTTCTGGATCGGCTACGGCACCACTGTGGACCTGAACCTGCTGCGCACGCACCGGATCGCGGGCTGCATCGGCTGGCTCGCGAGCGAGGACTGGAGGCAGTGGGAGAACGACAGGACCCTCAGGCCCGAATTGCTGGAACGGGTCCGGAACTGGCGGAAGCTGCTCGCGAGCTGGCTCGCCGACCAGTTCCGGACCGCTGTACTTGAAACTGATGGCCTAGCGGCTGAGGTTGCGGAACTTCAGCACCGACAACGGCCAGAAGATCGCCACGAACAGCGCGGGCCACAGCACTGCCAGTAGCAGCGAGTGCTGCGCGGCCCACGAGTCGCCGCCGACCCCGGGGTTGCCGAACAGCTCCCGCGCCGCCGCCACCGTCGCCGACAGCGGGTTCCACTCCGACACCGCGCGCAGCCAGCCCGGCATCAGCTCCGGCGAGACGAACGTGTTCGCCAGCATCGTCAACGGCACCGGAACATCCACGACGCCTGCGCGGCCTCGGGTTTCACCAGCAGGCCCAGGTAGATGCCGACCCACACCAGCGCGAACCGCAACCACAGGAACAACGCGAACGCCAGCAGCGCGTTCAACACCCCGTCGCGCACCGACCAGCCGATCGCCAGCCCGCACAACGCCAGCACCAGCAGCTCCAGCGAGGAGTTGACCAGGTCGGCGATGCTCCGCCCGGCCACCACACCCGTCTGCGACATGGGCGAAGCGCGGAACCGATCCGTCACGCCGCGGTCGGCGTCCATCGACACCATCATCAGCGTGCTGCCGACACCGAACGCGATGGTCTGCCCGAACATGCCCGGCATCAGGAACTCGATGTAGTCACCGCCACCGAACACGTTCATCGCGCTGCCGAAGACGAACCCGAAGATCAGCACCGAGATGATCGGGTAGGCGAGGTTCGCGAACACCCTGATCGGTTCGCGCAGCCAGTGGATCAGGTCGCGCTTGGCCACCACCCACGAGTCGATCAGCGCGAACCTGACCGCGCTAACCCTGCGCGCCCCCAGTGCTGTTCCCGCTCCGCTGCTCACGCCCGCTCCGCTGCTCACGCCCGTACCTCCCATGTCCGCGCTCCCCGCCACGCGTCCGTCTCCGCCGCCATGCCCGTCTCCGCCGCTGTGCCCGTGCCTGCCGCCGTGCCCGTGCCTGCCGCTGTCCCTGTGCTCGCCGCCGTGTCCGCTGCTGTCCCCAGGCCTGCTGCCGTGCCCGTGTCCGCTGCCATCCCCAGACCCGCCGCCGTCCCGGTCTCCGTGTCCGCCACCGTGCCCGCTCGGCCGTTAGCGTCCGCACTGCCCGC
>JAVXWK010000854.1:0-3580 GCA_032230575.1 Pseudonocardiales bacterium
ACACGACGTCGTCCGGCGTGCACTCGTCGAACCCCTGCGTCGCGGCCTTGATCGCGAACGTGTCCGCACGGGGCGCCCGTGCGGACACCTGCCCCTGGTTGAAGTCGTCGTGGCCGCCGAGCGACAGAGCCCGCGCCGCCAGCGCGACTTGCTTGCGCAGTCCCCGTTGTATCGGTGTCTCGGTCCGCACGCTCATCGTCGACCAGCTCCGAGCGCGTCGTGGTAGAGATCGTCCATCGAATGGAGTCCGTTCGGTGCTTTCACAACCCAGTTCGCGGCCAGCAGCGCTCCCGACGCCGCCGCCCGCAGGTCCCGCACGTCGTGGTGCACCGCGAGCGACTCCCCGGCGAACGTCAGGCGCAGCGTGTGCTCGCTGACCGGCAGACCGGTGCGCAGCGAGACCACCTCGCTCACCGTCGTGCCCGCGCGTTGCCGCCAGGAACGGGCGAGCACTTCCGCGGTGGTGCTCGGCCGGTGCGCCTTCGTCGTGGGGTGCCGTTCGTCGACGCTCGCCTGCGGTGCCGGGCTCGTCCCGCCGGTGAGCTCCGCGAGCATCCTCACCACGCGCAGCTGGAGCCAATGCCCCAGCGTCAGGTTGGGCGCGAGCACGACAGGTCGCGTTCTTCCCAGTTCCCGCAGATGTTCCAGGTCGGCCGGATCGAGCCCGGACGTGCACTGCACGAGTGCGGCGCCGGTGTCCTGGCACAGCCGGACGACCTGGCCGAGCGCCTCGCGGTGAGCCGCGCAGACCACCACGGCGGGGTCGGCGTGCCGGACGACACCCGAGGACGTCGCCTCCAGCACCACCGGCACCCCGCGCTCCGCGCACAGTGCGCGCAGTGCCGTGCCCAGGCGGCCGGACGCGCCGAAGATGCCGAGGGACGGCTCAGTCATCGAGCACCAGGCCCTGGTCCACGAGGTAGGCGGTGAGCCCCTTGATGCTGTCCAAATAGGACGTGTCGTCGGCCTCCAGGTCCAGCGTCGCACCGAACTCGTTCTCGATCGCGTCGATCGCGCGCAGCTGCGACAACGACGGAATGCCCAGCGCGCTCAGCTCGTGCTCGTGCGTGAGCACCTCCTGGGTGGACACGGTGCCGTCGCTCGCCTCGGAGATGAGCTGTGCCAGCCGGTCCCGCAGCGCGGAAGTCGTCAACATCCGGTTCCCTTCGATCATCGATCCGCCGCCCGCGCGAGAGCGCGCACGGCTTCCAGTGACACCTTGCCGATGCTGTTGCGGGGCAAGGACTCCACGACGTGGATGTGCTCCGGCACCTTGAACGCGGCGAGCCGGTCGAAGCACCCGGCCCGCAGCATCGCTGGAGTCACCCCACGACGGCCTGCCACCACGGCGACGACCATGTCGTCACCTCCCGGCTTGGTCGCGCCGAACACCACGGCATCGTCCACTCCGGACACTTCGCGCAGCACCCGCGCGACCTCGTGCGGGTCGATCTTGCGGCCGCCGACGTTGAGAACCGCGCTGATCCGGCCGGTCAGCACGAGCTCGCCGCCGCTGAGGTGGCCGAGGTCGCCGGTGCGGTAACGACCGTCGGCGTCCAGCTTCGCCTCGAGGACGCCGGGAGCGTTGTGGTAGCGCGAACCCATCGACGCGCTGCGCACCAGCAGTTCTCCCGTCTCGGCGACGCGAAGGTCGACACCCGGCAGCGGGCGGCCGAGTCCCGCGGTCCGCTCCGCGCCGAACGTGAGCGGTCCGGTCTCGGCGATGCCGTAGTAGTCGCTCACGTGCAACCCGTGGCGCTCGCGCAACACGTCCGCGGTCCGCGGGCTGAGCCGGGCGCCGGACGACACGGCGACCCGGACGGACGCGAAGGTCCCCGGGGCCGGCCGGCGGCGCGCCACCGAGTCGTAGAGCGCCGGAAACCCGGTGAGCCGCGTGGCCTTCACACCGGTCACGGCCCTGGCCACCGCGCTGCCGGTCGGCAGGCCGGTCGCGAGGTGCACCGACGCTCCGGTCAGGAACACCGCCAGCAGCGAGGTGTTGAACGCGAGCCCGTTGGACAGGCCCGCCCAGCACAGCACCCGGTCGTCACCGCCGAGTCCGGTGCCGCTCGCCCAGTTCGAGGCGGCCTGGAGCACCGCGTCGCCGGAGAACTCGATGCAGTTCGGGAACCCCGTGGAGCCCGACGTGAACCGGCACACCTCGGTCGTGCCGAGCAGCGGTGTGCGACGGTGAGCGGTGACGGGTGTGATCGTGAAGGAGCCGGAGGTGCTCCCAGCGGCCCTTCCGTGCGCTCCCGGCAACGGCCGGTCGTGCACGATCAGGTCCAGTGCACAGCTTTCGACGATGTGGTCCAGCTCGGCCGGCCCCATCGCGGCGTCGATCAGGAACGGCACCGAACCCGCCCGGATCGTTCCCGTGTGAGCGACGACGTAGTCCGACGAGTTCGCGGCGAGGATCCCCACGCGTGCGTTCGCGGGAATCTCACGAGCGAACGCCTCCGCACACCGCGCGAGCTCCGCGTAGGTCAGCGACCGCGTGCGGTCGGAGACGGCGAGACGGTCGCCGTGTTCAGCCCAGACGCCGGCGAGCACCGCGCTCAGGATCCCGCCCATGTCATCACTCCCCGTGTGCCGCGGCGCGCTCGGCGCGGTCGAGCTTCGTCGCCTGGTCTCCGCCGCGGCCCAGCGCGACCAGGTAGAGCACCTCCCGCGACGCGGGCAGACCGGCGAGCTCCTGCCAGGCCCGCGGGTTGAACCCGCCCACGCCCGTGACGCCCGTTCGCCGTGCCGTGGCGCCGAGGTAGAGCAGCTGTCCGATGGCGCCCGCGCGGAAGAGGTCCTCGCGCAGCAGATGCGGATCGGTGCAGGTGGCCGTGTGGAACAGCGCGAAGGCGGCTGCGTGCCGCAGGTGTTCCTGGTCGTGGCAGGCCCGCACGAGCCGGTCCCGGTCCTGCGCACGGGGTGTGAAGACGTCCACGGCGAGCCTCGGAGAAGGTTCGAGGTCCGTGGGCAGCGGTGTCCCGGCCACCGAGACCACCTCGTCGACGGCGATCGCGCCCGCGCTGAACCCCTTGCTGGAGCGGCGTTCCCTGGCCAGCGCCGGCCACTGGTGCATCGGTAGCGTTCCTCGTCCGGCTACCAGAGCGCCCGGCGAGACCTGGCCGGGGAGCTCCTCGCGCTCGGCGTGCGGGAGGTCGTTCCAGCACAACGACTCCAGCTCCTCGAGCAGGTCGTCCTGACGTCTGGCCGCCCCGGTGCGGAACCGCCAGCCGCTCGGTGCCGCACCGGGCGACGGCCGCAGCGTGAGCAGGCTGTGCGGCTCCCGGTGCACGGCGAGCAGGCCGAGCTCCGCACGCATCGTGCGCCGGCGCAGGCGCAGGCGCAGTTCGGCTTCCGCACCCGACGCCAGTGCGGTGCCGAGCAGGTTGACGGCGAGATGGGCGGTGTCGAGCTGGGCGTACCGATGTCCGCGGCGACCGTACTTCCGCATCGACAACCACGGCCGGGTCAACAGGAGCAGGTGCGTGCCGCGGGGCAGCTGGGGCGGCTCGGCATTGGTGCGCAGACACACCCGGCGCATCGGGTCGATCCGGAACAACGCCCGCTCGCCGCCGTCGTC
>JAVXWK010000900.1:0-10079 GCA_032230575.1 Pseudonocardiales bacterium
GCCAGCCGCAACATCGCCCGAAGTGACAAAGCCTGGAGCCAAGCGGGCGCGAACCGGGCAAGCGGCGAGGTCGTCAGGTGATCGGTCGGCATCCCGAACAGGTATTTGGGCATGATGTGCGCGCCACGCCGCATGGCCAGAAAAGTCCGGGAGGAGACCCGGGACGACTCGACGGCGATGTCGCACGCGGAATTGCCGATGCCGAGAACCAGCACCTTCTTCCCCTCGAATCGCTCCGGCGTCTTGTAGAAGTGCGCGTGCATCTCCTCCCCGTCGAACGAACCGGGAAACGCGGGTTCGGGGAGACGCGGCGACCAGTGATGACCGGAAGCGACGATGACCGAACGGTACGAAAGAGAACTCTCGGCACCCGTGTCGCGATCGCGTGTGGTGACCAAATAACCACCGGAAGCGACGGAAACCGAAACGACCTCGGTCCGGAATCGGATGCGGTCGCGGAATCCGTGGTGCTTCACGAAGTCGTCGAAGTACTCGGCGATCTGGAAGTGCGACGGATAGGCCGGCAGATGTGACGGCATCGGGAAGGACTTGAACTCCATCATCTGCCGTGAGGTGTTGATGTGGAGCGAGCGATAGGCGGACGACATGCCGTTGTCGTTGAGGTAGCGCCAGTTGCCGCCGATCTCCGACCCGGTCTCGTGGCAGTCGTACTCGATGCCGCGGGCGCTGAGCACCTGACATGCGGCGATGCCGGAAGAGCCTGCCCCGATGACACACACGCGGTCCATGAGGTTGAAGTATTTTCACGTTCAATGCGCCTGTCAATCACCCGATGCACGGGCGCAAACCGGACGAAATTGTCAGACCCAGGGTTCATGATGCCCGCATGACAGACGCGATCGTGGCCGAAGGCCTGGTCAAACGCTACGGGTCGGTCGTCGCCCTCAACGGCCTGGACCTGCGAGTCGAGGAAGGCACCATCATGGGCCTGCTCGGGCCCAACGGCGCCGGCAAGACGACGGCCGTGCGGGTGTTCACCACCCTGCTCGACGCCGACGAGGGCAGAGCGACAGTCGCCGGGCTCGACGTCCGCAAGCAAGCCGACGAGCTGCGCAAGAGCATCGGGCTCTCCGGCCAGTACGCGGCCGTCGACGACAACCTCACCGGGTTCGAGAACCTCGACATGGTCGGCCGCCTCTACCACCTCGGCCGCGCCAGGAGCCGCGAACGAGCCCGCGAGCTGCTCACCCGGTTCGACCTCGAGGACGCCGCCGACCGCCCGGTGAAGGGCTACAGCGGCGGCATGCGCAGAAGGCTCGACCTCGCCGGCGCACTCGTGGCGAAACCGAGCGTCCTGTTCCTCGACGAACCCACCACCGGCCTCGACCCGCGGTCACGCCTCGGCATGTGGGACGTCATCGAGGAGCTCGTCAAGGGCGGCACGACCGTTCTCCTCACCACCCAGTACCTCGAGGAGGCCGACCGCCTCGCCGACCAGATCGCCGTGATCGACCGGGGCAAGGTGATCGCCGAGGGCACCGCCGACCAGCTGAAGGACCAGGTCGGCGGCGAACGCCTCGAGCTCTCCGTCGCCACGACCGCGGAACTCTCCACGGCGAGATCGACGCTCGCCGACCTCGCGGTCGGCGCGATGGAGTCCGACGAACGCCAGCACCACCTCACCGTTCCGGTCACGGGCGGGTCGACGGTGCTGATGGAGGCGATCCGGCGGATGGACGCCGAGTCGGTGAAGGTCCTCGACATCGGTCTGCGCCGCCCGACGCTCGACGACGTGTTCCTGACCCTCACCGGTCACCACGCCGAGGAGGAGAAGTGAAGTTCCTGCAAGCACTCGCCGACGGCGCGGTCGTCGCCAAGCGCAACCTCATCAAGATCAAGCGCGTGCCGGACCTGCTGGTGTTCTCGACCGCGGCGCCGATCATGTTCGTGCTGCTGTTCACCTTCGTCTTCGGCGGCTCGATCGAGATCCCCGGCATGGACTACCAGGAGTTCCTGATGGCCGGGATCTTCGCGCAGACGGTCCTGTTCGGCGCCACCATCACCGGCAGCGGCCTGGCGGAGGACATCACCAAGGGCATCATCGACCGGTTCCGCTCGCTGCCGATGGCCCGCTCGGCCGTCCTGGTCGGCCGCACCACGTCCGACCTCGTCAACAACGCGCTGGTCATCGTCATCATGATGATCACCGGCGTGATCGTCGGCTGGCGCATCCACTCGTCACCGCTGGAGGCGCTCGCGGCGGTCGGGATCCTGCTGCTGTTCGCCTACGCGTTCTCGTGGGCGATGGCGTGGATCGGGTTGCTGGTGCGCAGTCCCGAGGTGTTCAACAACGCGAGCTTCATCTTCATCTTCCCGATCACCTACATCGCGAACACGTTCGTGCAGGCGGAGCGGCTGCCGTCGGTGCTGCGGCACATCGCCGAGTGGAACCCCGTCTCGGCCGTCACGCTGGCCGCGCGCGAACTGTTCGGCAACACCTCGCCCCTGCAACCCGCACCGGACGTCTGGCCGCTGCAGCACCCGGTGCTGGCGTCACTCGGCTGGGTGGTGATCTTCCTGCTGATCTTCGTTCCGCTGGCCAACTACCAGTACAAGCGCGCCGTGGCCCGCTGAGCGGAACTGGACACGCGCACTTCACACCGAGCCAATACGTTGTGGCCCATGCGAAAGCTTCTCGTGGCAGTCACGTCGGTACTGGCGATCACGGTCTCCACGGGCACGGCGGCGGGCGCTCCGCTGCCGTGCCCGGAGATCTTCGCGACGAACAACACCGCGACCATCACCGACCCCGCCGACCCGCGGTTGCAGGACAGACTGGTGAGGTTCGACCGCGAGGTCCGCGCCGTCGTGCACGCGAACGGCGGCTTCGCCACGCGTTCGACGCTGCTCGACGGTGTGTTCTGGTCGGGCGACCTGCAGCAGACGACGTTCGAACGCTCGCGCAAGTTCGACGTCACCCTGAGCGAGGAGAGCCTGCGCCACACCGCCTCCACGATCAGCAAGCAGTTCAGGCAGGAGTCGGTGCTGACGTTCCGCTTCCTCGCCGCGAACTCGCCGAAGGTCGACGCCGTCCAGGTCGAGGTCGACGGCATCACCGCGCAGCAGGTCCGCGACGGCCTCCTCAAGGACGCGGTCGCGCGCGAGAAGCTCGGCGGCGGCAGCGTCACGTTGCAGGACAAGGCGATCCTCATCGCGGACGTCGGCGACCTGCCGACGGTGCGCGCGTTCGTCGCCACGCTCGGCGGTGACATGAGCAAGGCCAAGGTGCGCAAGGGCACGTGGGAGTTCGTGTCCGGCTCTGAGGAAACTCCTTTGTGGAACAAGCAAAACGCGGCCTAACCTCGTAGCCATGGCAGCGAACCTGGTCCGCGGTAAGAACGTGGACATCCGCATGTGGACCCGGCCCGACGAGGTCGAGGAGTTCGCCATGCGACAGCTTCAGAACATCTCCGCGCTGCCGTGGGCCGTCAAGCACATCGCCGTCATGCCGGACGTGCATTACGGCAAGGGGGCCACGGTGGGATCGGTGATCGCGTTGCGCGACGCCGTCTCCCCCGCGGCCGTCGGCGTGGACATCGGCTGCGGCATGACGGCCGTGCGCACCTCGCTCACGGCGAGCGACCTGCCGGAGACACTGCGTGGGCTGCGGTCGCGTATGGAGGCCAAGGTCCCCGTGGGTTTCGGCCAGCACAAGGCGACCGCCTTCACCGAAAGGGACGCGTCCGACTGGGGCGCGTTCTGGAGGAAGTTCGACGACCTCACGCCCGCCGTGAAGGCGCGCGCCGACAAGGCGTTGCACCAGATGGGCACGCTCGGCGGCGGAAACCACTTCCTCGAGGTCTGCCTGGACACCGACCAGAACGTGTGGGTCATGCTGCACTCCGGGTCGCGCGGCATCGGCAACGAGCTGGCGCAGCACCACATCTCGGTGGCGCGCACGCTCGCGCACAACGCCGAGCTGCCGGACCCGGACCTCGCCGTGTTCCTCGCCGGCACGCCGGAGATGGCTGCGTACCGGCACGACCTGTACTGGGCGCAGGACTACGCACGCCGTAACCGCGCGGTCATGCTGCGTCTGGTCTGCGACGTGCTGCGCGCCGAGTTCCCGCACATCGCGTTCGAGGAGCCGATCAGCTGTCACCACAACTACGTCTCCGAGGAGAACCACTTCGGTGAGGACGTGCTCGTGACCCGCAAGGGCGCGATCCGGGCCGGACGCGGCGAGCTGGGCATCATCCCGGGCTCGATGGGCACCGGCTCGTACATCGTGCGCGGTCTCGGCAACCCGGACTCGTTCGAGTCGGCGTCGCACGGCGCCGGCCGGAGGATGTCGCGCAACAAGGCCCGCAAGACGTTCACCACCGAGGATCTCGCGGCCCAGACAAGTGGTGTCGA
Source organism: Pseudonocardiales bacterium (assembly GCA_032230575.1). GTDB lineage: Bacteria > Actinomycetota > Actinomycetes > Mycobacteriales > Pseudonocardiaceae > Lentzea. Next base: position 4,378 of record JAVXWK010000900.1, read on the forward strand.
GTGCCGCAAGGACTCCGGTGTGGTGGACGAGATTCCGGGCGCCTACAAGGACATCGACACCGTGATGGCGAACCAGTCCGACCTCGTCGAGATCGTCGCGAAGCTCAAGCAGGTGGTTTGTATCAAGGGTTGATGTTTCCCTCGTGAGTACACGGGAAGCCTCCAGAACAGCAGAGACATTTGCCTGTCTTGGAGGTTTTCCATGTCAACGGGCGCCATCATCGCCCTGGTGGTCGCGATCCTCGTGGTGCTGGTGGTCCTCGCCTTCGTGCTGAGGCCCGCCATGCAGCGCAAGAAGCTGCGCGACCGCTTCGGCCCCGAGTACGACCGTGCGGTCTCTGACAGTGACAGCAGAACCGCAGCGGAGAAGGAGCTCGCCGAGCGGGAACACCGCCACAGCGAGTTCGACCTGAAGCCGCTTTCCCCGTCGGCGCAGGACAGTTACCGCCGCCACTGGGCGGACGTGCAGGCGAAGTTCGTCGACTCGCCGGACAAGGCGATCGCGGACGCCGACCGCCTGGTCACCGACCTGATGGCCGAGCGCGGCTACCCCACAGAGGGTTACGAGGCGCAGCTGAGCGTCCTCTCGGTGGAACACGCCCGCACGCTCGAGCACTACCGCAAGGCGCACGACATCTCCGAACGCCAGGAGATCGGCGAGGCGAGCACAGAAGACCTGCGCACCGCGATGGTGCACTACCGCGAGCTGTTCACCGACCTGCTCGAGCAGGGCGCGGGTCCGCGCAAGGACCGTGAAGCCCCGCGGAAGGAGAAGACGGATGTCTGAGACTCCTCTGAGGAAAGCACCGGTGACCAACGATCCCGCGTCGGCACCGCCGCGACCCTCCACACCCCCACAGCAGCAGACGCAGCAACAGCAGCCGATTCCTTCGCAGCACCAGCAACAGCAGGAGCAGCGGCCGGAACAGCGGCAGGAGCAGCGCCGCGAAGAACCGCGGGACGAGCGCCGGGACGATCGGCGCGAAGAGCGCAACGAGCGCCGGGACGAACGCCGCGAGGAGCGCAACGACCAGCGGCACGAGGACCGGAACGAGCAACGGCCGATCGCGCGGCTCGAAGACGAGTGGCAGGCCGTGCAGTACGAGTTCGTCGACGACCCGAAAGCCGCTGTGCGCAAGGCGGACGCCCTCGTGACGCGAGCGATCGAGGAGCTCACCACCCGTCACCGTTCACTCGCCAAGCAGCTCGAGGGAAACGGTGATCCACAGACAGAGGACCTGCGACTGGCTCTCCACCGTTATCGGGAACTGTTCAAGTCGCTCGTCGCCGTCAAATAGGTGTTGGAAGCCCCGGCGCCGTGGCCGTAACAGGTTGCGGCGCCGGCAGGCATGTCCGGCCGGTTTCACTCAGCTGGGCAGCTCGCGAATTTCCATCTCCAGCACGTCGATCTCGTCGCTGATGGCCTCGTCGAGCATGTCGTCCAGCAACTTGCGGCACTCCGCCGACCCGCATCGCGGCAGCCCCGCGCCGAACCGCGGCACCTGCTCCCACCACACCGCCGGGTTGTTCCAGAACGACCCGGAACCCTGGTCGACACCTTCGAGGCAGCGCAGCTTCTGGTCGCTCTCCGGAAGAGCCCGCACGAACTCGATGAACAACGCCAGTGCGTCGTGATTGCTCACCGGGACCGCGCCGTAGCCGCGCAGGCAGTCCTCGAGCTCAGCGAGGAACTCCGCCTTGAAAGACACGGCACACCCCCCGCTCTTCCGCACCGTTGCGGACTTCCTGAGTTCGTCGCATCAACAGTACCTCCGCGACTTGAGCGGGAAACGAGTGCGAACGGGCGGTATCTTCCTGCGCGCAAAAGAGGTTCGGTGACCCGCAGTCACTTCGCCGAACCGTTACGCGCCCTCGTGCGCGACGTATCGAGACACCAGGAAACCGTTGTCCAGCTTGACGATCTGGCCCACGACCAGCTTGTCGGCCGGGTCCGCCCCGGACAGGCCGCTCGCGCCGGGACCGGCGAACGTCAGCCTCCCGGACGCGCCAGGGAAGTCACTCAAAGTGCGCAGCTGCTCGAAAACCACTTCTCGTGACGCCCCAACGGCAGTTGAACGCGCCACGACGCTGACGGCGTCATAAGCGAGAAGAATATGTCCGTTGGGGCCCGAAAGGAAAGCCTTCCTCGCATGTCGCTTCTGCGCCGCCTCGTAGGTGGTGAAGAACTGTTGGGTCGGCTGGGGAATCGGCTCGCTGCCAGGCGTCCACGCGAACGTCGTGAAGTAGAGCCTGCCGTCGGCGAATCGTTTGATGTCTTCCAAATCGGTGAAGTTCGTCGTCTCCAGCTGCGTCAGGTCGTCGCCGCCGACCACCACCGGGTCGGTGCAGTTGCTGCGGCTCAGCTCGGTCAGCAGCCCGCCGACCTCCGCCGTGCGGCCCGTGTAGAGGATGAGCGGGTTCGGCGACTTCTGGCAGATCTCCCTCACCACGCCGCCGAGCTGCGCGGCCACCGCGTTCGCCGTGTCGTCGTAGTCGTGCATTTCCGGCCTGAGCACGTCTTGGAACTCCTCCGCGAGATCCGAGCTGTACTCGTCCCCGGTGCTGCGCATGAGGTGCAACGGGCGGCCGCGCAACGCTTCGGTGCGGTCGATGATCCGCGCGGCGACCTGGGCCTGGCGCTTGTTGGACGGGGCGACGCGGAAGAAGTAGGGCTTCGGGCTGAAGTGCGTCGACGACAACGACGAGCCGACCATCGGGATGCCGTTCGGGTGTTCCTTCGACGGACCCAGGATGCCGAGCGCGCTCAACGTCGTGGCGCGGCTCTGCCCGAGACCGGTCACGGCGACCACGTTGGGATCGCGCTCGGCGTAAGCGCGGATCTCACCGGCGACCCTGTCCGCGTACTTGGACTCGCCGCCGAAGTTCGCGAGAACCAGGCGCACCAACGGGTTGCGGCCGAGGCCGTCCAGCTGGTTCCAGTCGCGCTGAGCCAGATACGCGCCGCGCAGCTCGTTCACGCCGGCGGACAGGTCTCGCTTCACCCTCTCGTTGGAGCTGAGCATCGTGGCGACGACGATGGTGACGACGCTGCGGTCCCGCACCTTGGCGGCGCGGTCGTTCTCCTCGGCGATGAGCTTGGCGAGCTCCTCGACCTCGGCGTCGTCGTTGTTCTGCAGCGCCGGGTCACCGTAGGCGAACCTGCCCGGTTTCTCGCTCAGGCCAATGCATTGCACACCATCCAGTTTGGACAGACGCGTCCGCTTCCCCGCGAGGTCGGCGACGAGCTCACGGGGTTCGTAAATGCCATAGCGCAGACAGTTGTTGCTCGTCTGGAGGTAGAAAGCCGCTCCGTACAAGACGAGCAGCGTGACGACTAGATAGACGGCCGTGCGGCGCAACGCGTTGCGGCCGGGCCAGCGCCGCGGATACGGGTACTGGGCGGTGGCGGAGGAACGCGGCAGCGACACCGGCGGCGACGCGGGTGTGTTGTTCTCGAGCGCCCGTTTCGTTGCGCGGTAAGCGGTCAGGCGTTCCTCGGCGCCGTGGAGATCCTGGTGGGTGCGCAACACTCGGTCGTACATCTCGACCGTAGGGCGCACGATCCGGCTGCGGGAGCGCAGTTCCCAGGTCGCGATGACGGCGTCTTCCAGCTGCCCGGTCTCCGGTCGCACCACGCGGTCGTAACGGCGGTGGAGGTTGCGCTTCGTCCCCCCGCTTTTGATGTCACTGCGCAGGCGTTCCCATCACGTGATCGGCTGGTCCTCGTACTCCGGTTCGCCTTCGCCCGGCGGCATCGGTGCCTCGGCGATGGCGGCCAGTTCGGCGATCCAGCGGTCACTGCGTTCGTCGACGTGCGGGCGCAGGCGATGCGCGACGAGGTGGACTTCACCGAGCGCGAGTGCGTGGTACAGCGCGTCTTCGCGTTGGCCGAGGCTGTCGTAGCGCTCCTTCAGCAACCGGTGGACGTTCGTGTGCGAGAACGGCTGGCCTTCAGGCACTTCGCGAAGCCTTCGTGCCAGCAGGTCGCGCAAAAGGGGATGCAGTACGAAGTTCTCGTCCAGCTGGCTGACGAAACTTAGCTGTGCCAACAGAGCGCGCATGTTCTCCGCCGACCACGTCGACGGCAGCAGCGCGCGGATCACGTGCCGGTCGAGCAGGCGTGGCGCGGCCAGACGGGCGAAGATCTCGCGTGCGGCCTCGCGCTCCGGCATTTCCTCGGCACCCGGAATCCGTTGGAAGAAGCGGAGAAGCAGGTAGTCGCCGACCGTGGCGTCCTGGAACGTCGTGGTCTCGTCGACCGGCAGCCGTTCGTCGAACACCGAGCGCACCGACGGCAGCACCTGGTCGCGCGCGAACACGAACTGCACCAGCTGGATCGCGAGCCTCACCGCGAGCGGGTGGCCGTGCGTGACCTCGTGCAGCTCCTCGACGAGTGCCTCGACTCGACAGTGCTGTTGCGGGTGCGGTTCCACTCGGCGAGGAACTGCCGCGTCTGCGCCAGTGTGAAGGGTTCGAGACGCACCGGCTTGAACACCGGCGAGTCGGCTGAAGAGGGCGCCGACTGCTTGGTGGCGATGACGAGCAGCGGCACGTGTGGTTCTTCGGCCCGGCGTTCGGCGAGGAGACTCAGGAAGTCGGTGACCCGCGCGGCGGGGCGGGGCCGTTTCGGTGGCAGGTAGGAGTCGATGCCGTCGAGGAGGTCGGCGCCGTCGAGCAGCAGCAGGCTGTTCATCCCGCGGTAGCGGCGAAACCGGTAGGCGGCGGTGATGTCGGCGAGGAACGCGGCGACGAGCAGCCGGTCGATCTCCAGCGTGTCGCCGGCGCGGTTGAGGCTCCACATGTGCACGAGCGCGGCGTCGAACTTCGAGCGCCCGACGTAGTTCTCGAACCAGCGCAACGCACCCGCGACACGCGGCCCGCCCAGCAGCCAGCGCAACGGCCGCGGCGCGACGACGGAGAGTCCGATGAGCCACAGGAGAAGCGGCCTGAGGACCTTTCCGAGGCCTTGTGCGGGCGGCAGCACCTCGACGACCTCGGCGGCGTCGGCGACCGCGACGAGCCGGGTCATCTGCTTGGCGGCGAGCTCACGGGCGCGGTGGTGCGGGTCGTCGGTGGGCTCGTTGTGCAGCGCGAGGCGGGCCAGGTCGTAGCGCGGCAACCGCATGCGTCCGAACTCGGCGTGCCGGTAGGAGCGCAGCTGCTCGGCGGCGACGTCGAGGATGTCCTTGCAGGAACGGGAACCGGCCTTGTCGAGGTCGACCCTGGCCGTGGGCGCGTCGCGGTAGCGCCGGCGGACGTGGTCGAGCAGCGACGTCTTGCCGCTGCCGCCAGGGCCGAACGCGACGATCACCGGCAGGGTGGCGCGTTTCCTGCGCTCCACCAACGACTCCACCAACGCGGTGATGTCGTCCCTGCCGACGAGCCCGATCTCCGGTTCCAGCGCCATGATCCTCAGACGCTGCCGGCGCTGGTTCTGTTCCTAACGATCCGCGTGCAATCGGGCGACGAAGCTGAACCTGTCGCCGCGGTACAGCGAACGGGCGCGTTCGATCGGGTGACCGTCCACGTCGAAGGACACGCGGTGCAGCAGCAACATCGGCAGCGCGGGGTTCGTGCCGATCAACAGCGCCTCCCTGGGCGTGGCCAGCACCGTCTCGACGCGTTCCTCGGCCTCGGCGAAGCGCACGCCGAGCCGTTCGGTGAGGCACGCGTAGAGCGACCCGCCCGGGTCGAGCTTCTCC
>JAVXWK010000908.1:0-13912 GCA_032230575.1 Pseudonocardiales bacterium
GAGAGCTTGTCGACGAAGAGTCGGTAGCCCTTGTCGGTCGGCACCCGCCCCGCGCTGGTGTGCGGCTGGGTGATGTAGCCCTCGTCCTCGAGTGCCGCCATGTCGTTGCGGACCGTGGCCGGAGACACGCCCAGGCCATGACGCTCGACCAGGGCTTTCGACCCGACGGGCTCCTGGTTGGACACGTAGTCCGCAACGATGGCGCGCAGCACCTCGAACCGACGCTCATCGGCGTTCACGCTGTTCACCTCCGTGTCCCGTACTCGCGAGTTTACCCAGCCGGTTTCCGGCTGTGTTTTGAACGAGCAACCAGTACAGCAGGGGGCTCGCGGATAGCTCCGGGGCGCCGGCCCCAGTTGATGTAAACACCGCAGAACTCGCCGGTTCCCTTGACTGACGAGTCAGCCGAACCGTTGGGTGAAGGCGCCGTCGCCCCGGTCCAGTGAGGGGTGCGCATGCGCAAGCTCTGGTGTCTGCTCCTGGCGGTGATGCTGCTCGCGCCATCTGGTGTCGCGGCGGCGCACGACTCGATCCACAACTCGATCCGCGGCTGGACGATCCTGTCCGACAGCGACGCCGGCGCGGACGAGGTGATCGGCGCCGCCCGGAAGTACCAGGTCAACCACCTGCAGCTGTCCCACGAGGTGGTGATGGACCTGCAGGACGTCCGCGACCCGCGCAGACAGGCGCAGGTCAACCGGCTGACCGGCCTGGCCCACTCGTCGGGCGTGAAAGAGGTCGCCGCCTGGGACCACGCCCTCTACAACCTCACCTACTACCCCACCGAGTTCCGCACCGGCCCCGGCGGCACGATCGACCTCGACAACCCGGCGTTCTGGGACTGGTTCCGCACCGACTACCGCCAGATGCTCGACCTGGTCCCGGACGTCGACTCGATCGTCCTGACATTCATCGAGACCGGCGCCCGCGTCGAGAACCAGCACTCGACCCGGTTGCAAACCGCCGAGGAGAAGCTCGCCTACCTCGTCGACCAGATCGCGTCGGTGATCGACGAGCGCGGCATGCTGCTCTACCTCCGCACGTTCGGCTACTACCCCGCCGAGATGGACCGCACGATCGGCGCGATCGACCGCGTGCGGAACAAGCGCGTCCGCGTGATGGCCAAGGCGCAGCCGCACGACTTCTTCCTCACCCACCCGATCGACGTCACCGTTCCTCGCATCAAACGACCGGTGCTCATCGAGTACGACACCACCGGCGAGTACAACGGCCAGGGCAAGATCGCCAACGCCTTCGTGGCCGAGCACGCCGATCGGTTGAGGCACTACCGCGAGCTCCCCAACGTGATCGGCTACGTCGCCCGCACCGACCGCTACGACGAGTCGCGCATCGTGGGTACTCCCACCGAGATCAACCTGTTCGCGTTGAAGCGTGCTTCGGAAGGTGCCTCGAACTCCCAGATCTACCTGGAGTTCGCCGCCCGCAGGTACGGCCTGCTCGCGGCGCCTTGGGTCGCCCGCGCGCTGGCCCGTTCGCCGGAGATCATCACCTCGACGCTCTACACACTGGGCAGCAACACCGCGAACCACTCGCGGCTGGACTACGACCCGTACTGCTCCAGCTACCACCGCAGCGTGTCCGGCAAGTGGATCGACCCGCCCGTCACCCATGTGCGGCACGGCGTGAACAAGAGCTTCCACTACTGGATCGACGTCGCGAACCACCTGGCCCCGCCGCACTGCAAGACCGACGGCATCCTGCGCCGCGAGGCCGGCTACGTCCTCGACCGCGGCTGGGTCACGCCCGGCAACCTGATGACGCAGGAGTACCTCTCCTATCTCAACGTCGAGAAGAACTACGGCGTCCAGCTGGCCGAAGCCTCACTCCGCGACATCGAGCATGTCCGAAAGCTGCTGCGTCCCAACGACTACGCGCAACTGAAGTCCTACTTCGAACGGACCGTGCTGACGGCCGAGCTGCACAGGGCGACCGCGAAGGCGTACTTCGGCTACCGGATCTACGTCCAGCAACCGTCCGCCGAGCTCGCACGCTCCATTTGGGACGGTCTGGACGAGGCGCAAACCGTTGCCGCCAGGGTGCGGGCGTACCCGGCACCTCCGACCGGGGAGTGGAACTGGGTGATCGACGCCGCCCAGGCGGACCTGTACCTCAAGCGGATCTCCGAAGGCTGGGACCGCTACTCCAACATCAGGGTCCCGCGACCCTGACCAGCGGTGAACCCGGACGGCTCTGTTTTTGTCGGTGGCGCTCGCTAGGGTCCAAACCATCCGAGACAGAGGTGGGGACGTGGAGAGCGAGCAGGGCTGGCGGACGAAGGGCGGCCGGACCTTCCACAACGACCCGAGCTGCGAGTGGCTGCACAAGGGCGAGAACCGGCTGCGGCTGATCGGCAAGGACGCGCACGAGATCGTCGAGGTCCGGCGGGCGGACGTCAGTCCTGGTCAGCTGCAGCCGTGCGACTACTGCTGCGCGCCCACGTGGCTGGAGCGGCACGGCAAGGAACACCGTGCGGACGAGAAGCCGTGCCTCGTCCTGAGCGAGGACGAGTGGTGGCGCGGCACGCTGGTCTGGGAGTCGGCCAGGCGCTCGGACGGGCTGTGGTGGGCCACCGTCACCTACGACAAGAAGGGGCGGCACGTCACGGAGGTCCACAGCCAGCACGACATCCGGGCGCGTTAGGGCAGCAGGCGCCTGACCACGGCGTCGGCGAGCAGGCGGCCGCGGTCGGTGAGCACGCAGCGGTCGTCGAACGGCTCCAGCAACCCGTCCGCGATCGCCGAACGGGCCTCCGCACGGCCGGCCTCGTCCAGCACGTCGACCGGCAGTCCCTCGGCGAGGCGCAGTTCCAGCAGCACGCGCTCCACCCGCCGGTCCTCGTCCGACAACAGCTCGCGACCCGCCGCGGGCGACTTGCCCTCCGCGAGCAGGGACGAGTAGCGGGCCGGGTGCTTCACGTTCCAGAACCGCACCCCACCGACGTGGCTGTGCGCCCCTGGCCCGAACCCCCACCAGTCAGCGCCCTTCCAGTACAGGACGTTGTGCTGACACCGGGCCTGAACCGACGTGGCCCAGTTCGAGACCTCGTACCAGTCGAACCCAGCACCGGAAAGCACCGAGTCGACCATCTCGTAGGACGACGCCAGAACATCGTCATCGGGCATGGGCAGGTCGCCACGACGAATCCGCCGGGCGAGCCCGGTGCCGTCCTCCACGATCAACGCGTAGGCGGACACGTGGTCGACCCCGGCCTCCAGCACCGCGTCCAGCGAAGCCGCGAGATCAGCGGGCTGCTCTCCCGGCGTGCCGTAGATCAGGTCCAGGTTCACGTGCTCGAACCCGGCCGCACGAGCCTCACGCGCGGCATCGACCGGACGACCTGGCGTGTGCTTGCGATCCAGGACGGCCAGCACGTGCCTGGCCGCGGACTGCATACCGAGCGACACCCGCGTGTATCCCGCCGACCGGATGCCGTCGAAGAACGAGGAAGACGTCGACTCCGGGTTGGATTCCGTGGTCACCTCGGCGCCAGGAGCCAGTCCGAACGACTTGCGCACAGCGTCCAGCACATCAGTCAGCCCCGAAGCGCCCAGCAACGAAGGCGTCCCACCGCCGACGAACACGGTCGACGCCGGCACGCCGCCACCGAGAACGGACGCGGCGAGGTCGAGTTCGCGGCGCAGCCCCTCCAGCCACGACTCGGGCGACGCGGACGAGCCCAGCTCGCCGGGCGTGTAGGTGTTGAAGTCGCAGTAGCCGCAGCGGGTGGCGCAGAACGGCACGTGCACGTAGATGCCGAACGGACGCGAACCGACGTCGACCAGCGCGGAGGCAGGGAGCGAACCGTCGGCGGGCGCGGGCTCGCCTTCGGGCAAAGCGGAGGGCATGACGCTCAGTGTCCCCTACACAGCCCGAACGGCGGTGTCCAGCCAGGCAATGTGTCTGTCGGTGACAGAGATATCACGGAGTGAAACCAGCCTAGGATGTCAACTTCCCCTCGTCAATCCCAGCATTCGGTTGGCGGTGGACCATGCTCTGGACGCCAGGCACACTGAGGTCATGCATTCGACTGGAGTCCGCCTCGTGGCCCGCCGCCACGTCGACTTCCGTCGTGTCTCCAGCGCGATGTGCCGTCGTTCGGCATAACCGCGCGCTGATTTGTTCCCGTCGGCGCTTGGTGCGCTGACGAGGCCCCCACCACAAGCACCTCTGGGCTCGCATGCGCATGAAGCGCCTCGAATTCCCGGAGGATGGCGATGGTCCCGCCGCAGACGACACCGCGAGCCAAGCAGCGTCGCGGCGAGGGACAGTGGGCGCTCGGTTACCGAGAGCCGCTGAACCCCAACGAGCGCAGCAAGAAGGACGACAACCCGCTCAACGTCCGCGCCCGCATCGAGAACATCTACGCCCGCGGGGGATTCGACTCCATCGATCCAGCCGACCTGCGCGGACGGTTCCGGTGGTACGGCCTCTACACCCAGCGCAAGCCCGGCATCGACGGCGGCCGCACGGCCACGCTCGAGCCGGAGGAGCTGGACGACGAGTTCTTCATGATGCGCGTCCGCAGCGACGGTGGTGCGCTCACCACCCAGCAGCTCAAGGTGCTCGGCGAGATCTCACAGACCTATGCGCGCGACACCGCCGACATCACCGACCGGCAGAACATCCAGTACCACTGGATCCGGGTCGAGGACGTTCCCACGATCTGGCAGAAGCTCGAAGCCGTCGGCCTCACCACGATGGAGGCGTGCGGCGACAGCCCGCGCGTCATCCTCGGCTCGCCGGTCGCGGGCATCTCGCAGGACGAGATCATCGACGGCCAGCCGGCGATCGACACCATCCTCGAGCGCTACATCGGCGACCCGCGCTTCTCCAACCTGCCGCGCAAGTTCAAGACCGCCATCTCCGGCCTGCAGGACGTCGCGCACGAGATCCACGACATCGCGTTCGTAGGCGTGAACCACCCCGAGCACGGGCCGGGCTTCGACCTCTGGGTCGGTGGCGGCCTGTCCACGAACCCCATGCTGGGCAAGCGTTTGGGCGCCTGGGTGCCGCTCGACGAGGTGCCCGACGTGTGGGAAGCCGTCATCAGCGTCTTCCGCGACTACGGCTACCGCAGGCTCCGGCACCGCGCGCGCATCAAGTTCCTCGTCGCCGACTGGGGCCCGGAGAAGTTCCGCCAGGTCGTCGAGGACGAGTACCTCAAGCGCAAGATGATCGACGGCCCGGCGCCCGAGACCCTCAAGCAGCAGCTCGACCACATCGGCGTGAACAAGCAGAAGGACGGCCTGTTCTACATCGGCGCCGCCCCGGTCGCCGGTCGCGTCTCCGGCTCGATCCTGGTCGAGGTCGCGAAGATCGCCGAACAGGCCGGATCGCAGCGCGTCCGGTTCACGCCTCAGCAGAAGATCATCGTGCTGGACGTGCCAGAGGCCGAGGTCAAGACGCTCAAGAGCAACCTCGCCAAGCTGGGCCTGCAGGTCGACCCGTCGCCGTGGCGCCGGGGCATCATGGCCTGCACCGGCATCGAGTTCTGCAAGCTCGCGATCGTCGAGACCAAGGCCCGCGCCAACGACCTCGTCGTGCAGCTCGAGGCGAACCTCAAGGACATCGTCGACGGCGTCACCGAGCCGATCACGGTGCACATCAACGGCTGCCCCAACTCCTGCGCGCGCATCCAGACCGCGGACATCGGCCTCAAGGGTCAGATCGTCACGGACGAGGACGGCAACCAGGTCGAGGGCTTCCAGGTGCACCTCGGCGGCGGCCTCGGCCTCGACGCCGGGTTCGGCCGGAAGCTGCGCGGCCACAAGGTCACCGCGAACGAGCTGTCCGAATACGTCGAGCGGGTCGTGCGGAACTTCGTCGCCCAGCGCGAGAGCGACGAGCGCTTCGCCCAGTGGGTCGCCCGTGCCGAGGAGGGTGATCTGAAGTGAGCGAACGCGCGACGCCGTTCTACTGCCCCTACTGCGGCGACGAGGATCTCCGCCCGCAGGAGGAACCCAGCTACGCGTGGCTGTGCACCGGGTGCCGCCGCGTTTTCAAGGTCTCGTTCGTCGGGCTCAACCTGCCGCAGGAGGTGAAGAAGTGAGCGATCTGAAGGAAGACCTCAAGATCGTCGCCGAAGCTGCGGAGCTGGAGCTGAAGGACGCGACCGCCGAGGAGGCGCTGGAGTGGGTCGCGCGGACGTTCGGCGACAACTACATCGTCGCCTCCAACATGCAGGACGCCGTGCTGATCGACCTCGCCGCCAAGGTGAAGCCGAACTTCGACGTGCTGTTCCTGGAGACGGGCTACCACTTCCCGGAGACCATCGGCGTGCGTGACGCCGTCGGTGTCGTCTACCCGGACGTCCGCATCGTCAACGCCGCCGCCGAGCAGTCGGTCGCGGACCAGGAGGCCGAGTTCGGCCTGCTGTACCAGTCGGATCCGGCGAAGTGCTGCAACCTGCGCAAGGTCGTGCCGCTGCGCCGGGAGCTCGCGAAGTACGACGCGTGGGTCACCGGCGTTCGTCGTGTGGACGCGCCCACCCGCGCGAACACGCCGATCGTGCAGTGGGACGAGCGCAACGGCCTGGTGAAGATCAACCCGATCGCGCCGTGGTCGGACGACGAGTTCAACTCCTACATCCAGGACAAGGGAATTCTCGAGAACCTGTTGGTGCAGGAGGGTTATCCCTCGATCGGCTGCCTGCCGTGCACCGCGAAGCCGCTGCCGGGACAGGACGCCCGCAGCGGCCGGTGGGCAGGTCAGTCGAAGACGGAATGTGGGTTGCACGGATGACACTCGCTCTGGACACGTTGGGACGTCTCGAATCCGAGGCGATCCACATCTTTCGCGAAGTAGCAGGCGAGTTCGACCGGCCGGTGATCCTCTTCTCCGGCGGCAAGGATTCGACGCTGCTGCTGCACCTCGCGATCAAGGCGTTCTACCCGGCGCCGGTGCCGTTCCCGTTGCTGCACGTCGACACCGGGCACAACTTCGACGAGGTCATCGAGTTCCGCGACCGCGTTGTCGCGCAACACGGTCTGCGTCTCGAAGTCGCGAAGGTCCAGGACTGGATCGACGACGGCCGCCTCGAAGAACGTCCGGACGGCACGCGCAACCCGCTGCAGACCGTGCCGCTGCTGGACTCCATCACGCAGCACAAGTTCGACGCGGTCTTCGGTGGCGGACGCAGGGACGAGGAACGCGCCCGCGCCAAGGAGCGGATCTTCAGCCTGCGCACGGCGTTCGGCCAGTGGGACCCGAAGCGCCAGCGCCCCGAGCTGTGGAACCTCTACAACGGCCGGCACCGCGCCGGTGAGCACGTCCGCGTGTTCCCGCTGTCCAACTGGACCGAGCTCGACGTGTGGAACTACATCGAGCGCGAGGGCATCGAGCTGCCGGACATCTACTACTCGCACCAGCGCGACGTGTTCCTGCGCGACGGCATGTGGCTCGCCGAGGGCCCATGGGGCACGGCGCGCGACGGCGAAACGTTGCTGCGCAAGACAGTTCGCTACCGCACAGTCGGTGACGGCTCCTGCACGGGTGCCGTCGAGTCCGACGCCTCCGACATCCACGCGGTGATCGCCGAGGTCGCCGCGTCACGACTGACCGAGCGCGGCGCCACGCGTGCCGACGACCGGCTGTCCGAGGCCGCCATGGAAGACCGCAAGCGGGAGGGGTACTTCTAAATGAGCGACCTGTTGAGGCTGGCTACGGCGGGCAGCGTGGACGATGGGAAGTCCACGCTGGTCGGCAGGCTGCTCTACGACACCAAGTCCGTGCTCGCGGACACGCTCGACGCCGTGCACCGCGCGAGCGCCGACCGCGGCCTCGCGACGCCGGACCTGTCACTGCTGGTCGACGGCCTGCGGTCGGAACGCGAGCAGGGCATCACGATCGACGTGGCGTACCGGTACTTCGCGACGCCCAAGCGCAGCTTTGTCCTCGCTGACACGCCTGGGCACGTGCAGTACACCCGCAACACGGTCACCGGCGCGTCCACGGCGCAGCTCGCGGTTCTGCTGGTCGACGCGCGCAAGGGCGTCATCGAGCAGACCCGCCGCCACGCCGCGGTTCTCGCGCTGCTCGGTGTGCCCCGTCTCGTCCTGGCGGTCAACAAGATCGACCTCGTGGACTACGACGAGGTGACGTTCTCCCGCATCGCCAAGGAGTTCACCGCGCACGCGACGGCTCTCGGCTACACCGAGGACGCCGTCGTCGAGATCCCGGTGTCGGCGCTGGCCGGCGACAACGTCGTGGAGAAGTCCGCGAACACGCCGTGGTACTCCGGGCCGACCTTGTTGGAGCACCTGGAGAACGTGCCGGTCGAGCCCGACCCGCACGACGCGCCGTTCCGGTTCCCGGTGCAGTACGTGATCCGCCCGCGCACGGCCGAGCACCTCGACTACCGCGGGTACGCCGGTCTGGTCGCGGCGGGCACGGTCAAGACGGGCGACGAGATCGTCGTGCTGCCGTCGGGCCGTCGCTCGACGGTCACGAAGATCGACACGGCGGACGGCGAACTGGCGGAGGCGGCGGCCGGCCAGTCCGTGACGTTGCTGCTGGCCGACGACATCGACATCTCGCGCGGCGACCTGATCTCGGTGGCGGGCAACGAGCCCAAGGTCACCGACGAGCTGGACGCCACGCTCTGCTGGCTCGCGGAGAAGCCGCTGCGACCCGGCGCCCGAGTCCTCGTCAAGCACGGAACGCGCACCGTGCAGGCGATGGTCACCGAGCTGCGCGACCGCTTCGACGAGCAGAACCTGTCCAGTGTGGACAGCCCGGCTTCGTTGGAGCTCAACGAGATCGGCCGCGTGGCTCTGCGACTGGCAGAGCCCGTTCCGCTGGACGACTACAGCTTCAGCCGGCGCACCGGGTCATTCCTGGTGATCGACGCGAGCGACGGTTCCACGCTCGCCGCCGGACTGGTCGGGGCTCCGTTGCCGCTGCTCGAGAACGGCGTGGAGAGCTGTACCGGGGGTAGCGCCGCTACCCCAGACGCACACGCCCTCGTCTCCCCCGGTCCCTGAAAGGCCATCCTTCCGTGAATCTCAAGCCCGCCGTTGCCATCGCCCTGGTCGCGCTGACAGCACTGTCCGGTTGCAGCCGCGCCGGTTCCAGCGACACGCCCGCCGTCCGGTCGAAGGGCGCCGCGACCGAGGTCCGCCTCGGGTACTTCCCGAACGTGACGCACGCCGCGGCGTTGATCGGCGTCGAGAAGGGCTTGTTCGCCAAGGAGCTCGGCAGCACCAAGCTCACGACGCAGACGTTCAACGCCGGTCCGGACGAGGTGAACGCGCTGCTGGGCGAGTCGCTCGACATCGCCTACATCGGGTCCGGCCCGGCGATCAACGCCTACGCGAAGTCCAAGGGAGAGGCCGTCAAGCTGATCTCCGGCGCCACGTCCGGCGGTGCGCAGCTGGTGGTGAAGCCCGAGATCAACTCGATCGAGGACCTCAAGGGCAAGACCGTCGCGACGCCTCAGCTCGCGAACACCCAGGACGTGTCGCTCAAGAAGTACCTGGCGGGCAAGAACCTCACCGGCCAGGTCACCGTGACGAACGTGGAGAACGCGCAGTCGCTCGACCTGTTCAAGAAGGGCGACATCCAGGCCGCGTGGGCACCGCAGCCGTGGTCGGCGCGCCTGGTCGCCGAGGCTGGTGCGAAGGTGCTGCTGGACGAGAAGGAGCTGTGGGAGGGCGGGCAGTTCCCGACCACGGTGGTCATCGTGCGGACGAAGTTCCTGCAGGAGCACCCGGAGACGGTCGAGGCCGTGCTCAAGGGTCACGTGGCCGCGATCGACTGGGCCAAGGCCAACAAGGACGACGCGAAGACGACGGTCAACGCGGCGCTGGAGAAGCTCACGTCGAAGAAGCTCGGTCAGAAGATCCTCGACGCCGCCTGGGACAACATCGAGGTGACGACCGACGCGCAGGCCAAGCACTTCCCGCAGCTCGCCAAGGACGCCGTGACCGCGGGCGTGGCCAAGGAGGCCGCGAACGTCGCCGGGTACGCCGACTTCACGCTGCTGAACAAGGTTCTTCAGGCACAGGGCAAGCCGCAGGTGCAAGCAGCCGGTCTGGACAAGAAGTAACTCGCTGAGGGGACACACGGACATGACCGCCACGCTCGAGACCACTGTTCGGTCTACTGTGGACACTGCCGTTGAACTGGCCGGGGTCCGCAAGGTGTTCGGCCACGGCAACTCGGCCGTGGTGGCGCTCGACGGCGTCGATCTGAAGGTCAAGCCGGGCGAGTTCGTGTGCCTTCTCGGCGCGTCGGGCTGCGGCAAGAGCACGCTGCTGAACATCGTCGCCGGCCTGGACGGCGCGACGTCGGGCTCGTTGCAGCTCAACACGTCGCGCCCGGCCGTGATGTTCCAGGAGCCCGCTCTGATGCCGTGGCTCACCGCCATCCGCAACGTCGAGCTGGCGCTGCGCTTCGCCGGTGTCGGCCGCTTGGCGCGCAGGCGTCGTGCGTTGGAGCTGCTGGAGCTCGTGCGGCTCGGTGACGTCGCGGACAAGCGTCCGCACGAGCTTTCCGGTGGCATGCGTCAGCGCGTGGCTCTGGCCCGCGCGCTGGCGTCCACCACCGTCTCCCCGGACGGCGCTCCCGCTCTGCTGCTGATGGACGAGCCGTTCGCGGCGTTGGACGCCATCACGCGCGACGTGCTGCAGAGCGAACTGCTGCGCGTGTGGGAGACCACGAACACCGCGATCATCTTCGTGACGCACGACGTCCGCGAGGCCGTGCGGCTCGGCCAGCGCGTTGTGCTGCTTTCCTCGCGCCCAGGCCGTGTTGTGCGCGAGTGGGACGTCACGAGCTCTTCTGACACGGTGCTCGACGAGATCAACACCCATCTTCGAGAGGTCATCAGTGGCCACGCCGTCTGACACGCTCGACAAGGTCGGCGCCGGCCTCGACGCGCTGGATGTGCCCGTCGAGGCACACAGGCCACCGCTGTGGCGCCGATTTCTCAAGACCGGTGTGCCGCCGATCATCGCTTTCGCACTGCTTTTGGGCGTGTGGCAGGCGTTGTGGGCGTCGGCGATCCTGCCGGAGTTCCGCCTGCCCGCGCCGGTCAACGTGTGGAACGAGCTCGTGCGCAGCATCGGCACGGGTGAGGCGTTCGAGATCCTGTGGACCTCGTTGCACCGCGCGGTGTTCGGGTTCGTCGCGGCGGTGCTGATCGCGACGCCACTGGGATTGCTGGTCGCCAAGGTGCGGGTGGTGCGTGCCGCGATCGGGTCGTTGCTGACCGGTCTGCAGTCGCTTCCCTCCGTGGCTTGGGTTCCTGCCGCGATCCTGTGGTTCGGCGCGACGCCGTCCACGATCTACTTCGTGGTGCTGATGGGTTCGGTGCCTTCCATCGCCAACGGGCTGGTGGCGGGGATCGACCAGATTCCGCCGCTGCTGCCTCGGGTGGGGCGTGCTCTCGGGGCTGGTCGGCTGGCTTCCGCGCGGCACATCCTGTTGCCTGCTGCTCTGCCCGGGTACCTGGCGGGGTTGAAGCAGGGGTGGGCGTTCTCGTGGCGGTCGCTGATGGCCGCGGAGATCATCGCGACCTCGCCTCAGCTGGGCGTAGGGCTCGGTCAGTACCTGCACAACGGGTCGTCGTTGAACGACATCAACATGGTGATCGCGGCGATCTTCCTGATCCTGTTGGTGGGTATCGGGATCGAGCTGATGCTGTTCCGCCCGTTGGAGCGTGCGGTGCTCCGGGCTCGTGGACTCACGGGGGCGCTGTGATTCCGCTGATCGCCGTGGCGCACGGCAGCCGTGATCCTCGGTCAGCCGCGTCGATTCATTCGTTGCTGGACGTCGTGCGGTCGTTGCGGCCGGAGTTGGACGTGCGCGGGTGCTTCCTTGACCTGTGCGCGCCTCGGTTGGGCGACGTGCTGCGCGGGCCGTCTGTCGTGGTGCCTTTGTTGCTGGGCAAGGCTTATCACGCACGGGTGGACGTTCCGGCCGCTGTCGCCGAGTCTCGAGTGCCCGCGGTGGTCACGGACGTGCTCGGTCCGGATCCGCGGCTGGAGTCGGCTGCTCTGCGGCGGCTGTCCGAGGCGGGGATCGATTTCGACGACCGGTCTTTGGGTGTGGTGCTCGCAGGCGCCGGGTCGTCGCACGGTCCGGCGAACGAGGCTGTGGCCAAGGTGGCCCGGCGGTGGGCCCGCGAGTCCGGATGGGCGGGCGTCGAACCGGCGTTCGCGTCGATCGCCTCGCCGGACGTGCCTACCGCTGTTGAGCGGTTGAAGGTTCGGGGAGCCACGCGGATCGCCGTGGCGTCGTGGTTCCTCGCGCCGGGGTTGCTGCCGGACAAGGTGGCTTCTCTTGCGGGCGACGCCGTGGTGGCGCGCCCGTTGGGTGACGACGTCGAGGTGGCCCAGCTGGTGCTGGACCGCTACGACTCCGCCCTCGCCCACCAGACCGTCGCCGCCTAGATGGTGGATTGCAAGGCGGTGGCTCTGCTGGCGTGATCGGACTGCTGCTGTGACGGTGGCGTTGAGCCGGGGCTGGCTGCCACCGCTGACGTAGGGTGCCTCATGCCCGAGGACCTGCACGACTTCGAGAGCCGCGAACCGGACAGCGGCGTCCGCGGGCGGCGCCATCCGTTCGAAGCGCACATGACCACCGCCCCGCCGTGGGTCAAGGTGGTCTCCCGGACGGGTGCTGCCATCTGGCTCGCCGGGTCGGTCATGATCGCCCTCGGCTCACTGGGCGTCGGACAGACCTACGCGATGATCGCCACGGGCATCTACGTCGGTGGCTTCGGCTTGCTGGTGGCGCTCGTCGGCATGGCCTTCCACCCGAGGCCCAGGCGCTAGGTCGCTGTGACTTCGTGGTGAACATCCACATCGGACGTGGACACAGCGAGCGAGTCCGGGCCACCCTGCTGCCGTTGCTCCTCGAGGACGCCATCGGTGCCTGCGTGACCAGGCTGGTCCTCGACTCCCGCGACCTCGTCGCCAACGGCCGCGACCGCCTCGTGATCGGTACCCGGACCAAGGCTCACGACGCTGGACTGGTCTAAGAGCGCGAAGCCCAGGCAGCGACCTCCCGCCGCACGCCACTGACCCGTGCCGCCCAGCAAAGCAACACTTACGGCCGCCGCCACAAGATCGAATGCACAGAGCCGTTCGGGCGATGTGAAGTGTGAACTGTTGACGTGAAACCTACTCATGAGTAGTCAGATGACTACGCCGTGTGCTGGAAATGTCCCTCGTCCACTCATCGGGGAGAGGCCATGAAACTAGCCGGAATCGCGTCCCTGCTACTGGTACCGATGCTGATGTTCTCAGCCACCACCGCGTCAGCAGCTCCGCAGACGATCACCTACAAGCTCCGGGCGAGCGCGGCCGGGCAGTCGTCCGACTTCACGCTCGACCAAGGTGTCGACGCGAGTGCCCCAGCGACCGTCGCGCCCAACGGAACGCTCAAGGTCACCATCGACCCCGCGCCCAACAAGATCCCGACCGAGGCCGGCGGGCGGCAGGTGCGTGAGATCAAGGGTCTCGCGCTCAAGCTGCCGGTGCCGGGCAACTCGAAGTTCCAGTCCGCGTCGCTGTCCGGCGGTGCGGGACTGGGTGGCACGCCGACGATCGCCTTGCAGGGCAACGACGTCGTGCTGAGCGTGCCCGGTCCGATCAAGGGCGGCGCCGACTTCGAGCTGCCGACGGTCACGATCAACCTGCAGGCCGGCGGCACCGGCACCATCACCACGAAGCTCGGCGGCACCAGCTACGACGCCCCCGGCCTCACCTTCACCGCCGTCGTCACGGTCATCGGCTTCCCGGTCAACGCCGCCGCGAAGGGCTACCCGGACCCCAGCCCCGTCCTGACGACCACCACCATCGGCTAGTTCCTGATGCCCAACCCCCTGCCGGGCATCAGGAACTAGCCGCGATCAGAGCGGTCATCGTGGCGAGCGTCGTGGGGCGGT
>JAVXWK010000942.1:0-3439 GCA_032230575.1 Pseudonocardiales bacterium
CCGGCGGGACCCGCTCACCGCTCGTGCGAGACGACGTCGGCCGGGAGGTCGATGGTCGGGCAGTCGCGCCAGAGCCGCTCGAGGGCGTAGAACGACCGCTCCTCCTCGTGCTGGACGTGCACCACGATCTCGGCGTAGTCGATCAGCACCCAGCGGCCGTCGCGCTCGCCCTCGCGTCGTACGGGCTTGGCCCCGACCTCGCGCAGCTTCTCCTCGATCTCGTCGACGATCGACTTGACCTGCCGCTCGTTGGCGGCCGAGCAGAGCAGGAACGCGTCGGTGATCACGAGCTGCTCGCTGACGTCGAAGGCCAGGATGTCCTCGGCCAGCTTGTCCGACGCTGCACGCGCCGCGGCGTGCACGAGCTCGATTGCGTGGTCAGTTGCGGTCATCCAGGGCTACACCTTCGTCGAGTAGAGGTCGTGTTTCACGATGTACTGCACCACGCCGTCGGGCACGAGGTACCACACCGGTTCCCCCTTGGCCCTTCGCTCACGGCACTCGCTGGAGGAGATCGCCAGGGCCGGGATCTCCAGGATCGTGACGCGGTCCTGGGGGATCCCGTGGAGCGTGCTCGGGGCCATCTCGTAGCCGGGACGGGTGCAGCCCACGAACCGCGCGAGCTCGAAGAGCTCCGAGGCGTCACGCCAGGTGAAGATCTCGGCAAGCGCGTCCGCACCGGTGATGAAGTACAGGTCCGAGTCGGGAAGCGTCTGGGTGAGGTCCTTGAGCGTGTCGATCGTGTACGTCGGCCCGCCGCGATCGATGTCCACGCGGGAGACCGTGAAGCGTGGGTTCGACGCAGTGGCGATGACCGTCATCAGGTAGCGGTGCTCGGCCGGCGAGACCACGCGGTCGGACTTCTGCCAGGGCTCCCCGGTGGGCACGAAGACGACCTCGTCGAGGTCGAACCACGCCTGCACCTCACTCGCGGCCACGAGGTGTCCGTGGTGGATGGGGTCGAAGGTGCCACCCATCACGCCGACCCGCCGCCGTGGTGTGACCACGTCGGGATCGTCGGAGGCACTGGCCGATGTCAGGCTCAGGAGTGATCGCGTCCCTTGCCGAAGGACAGCAGGGCGAACAGCGCGACCAGCAGGAGCAGGAGAGAGCCACCACCGACGTAGTAGGGCATCAGGCCGGGGCCCTCTTCGGTGGCCAGCGGGAGCAGCATCTGGAGACTCGGCATGGCGCACAGCCTAACGTCAGTTGAAGATCAATCCGACTCCGGTCAGCCATGCCCAGAAGAACAGGGTCCGCCCGAGCAGTCCGGCGACGAAGAACACCACGACGTTCATCCGCAGCGTGCCGGCGACCATGGCCATCGCGAAGAACGGCGGGAACCCGACCGCCGCCGAGACGAACGTGAGCAGGCCGCTCATGAACGGCCTGCCCTGGATGAAGTCCCGCCACTTGGCGTAGCTGGCCTGGCGCCTCGGTGTGTCCATCCGGCGCTTGAGCCACGGGACGTCGAGTGCCCCCAGGCAGACGTAGTACCAGACCAGCTTGCCGATGTTCTGCCCGAACGACCCGATGAACGCCAGCAGCAGGGCCGAGTTGGCCGTGGAGTTGGCGTACACCACGGAGATGTAGGCCTCCATGTTGAACACCGGGATGACCGCGGAGACGATCCCGAACCCGAAAGTCAGTAGGAGCAGCTTCACCGGGTGTGGCCGCTGCCCGTGACGACGTACTTGGTCGACGTCATCTCCGGGAGGCCCATCGGACCCCGCGCATGCAGCTTCTGGGTCGAGATGCCGATCTCCGCGCCGAAGCCGAACTCCCCGCCGTCCGTGAACCGCGTCGAGGCGTTCACCAGGACGGCCGCTGAGTCGACAGCGGCGACGAATCGCTGCGCGCTGGCCTGCGAGTCAGTGACGATCGCGTCCGAGTGCGCGGAGGAGTACGCGCGGATGTGGGCGATCGCCGCGTCGAGGGAAGGCACGACGGCAGCAGAGATCTCGAGGGAGAGGTACTCGGTCGCCCAGTCGAGCTCAGTCGCTGGCAGGACACCGACCTCTGCGGCGAAGGCATTGTCACCGTGGATGGTCACGCCGGCGTCCTGGAGCGACCTGACGATGCGAGGCACGAACGTCGCGGCCACGTCCTGGTGCACCAGTAGTGACTCGGCGGCGTTGCACACCGAGGTGCGGTGCGTCTTGGAGTTGAGCACGATGCGCTCGGCCATGTCGAGGTCGGCCGCGGAGTCGACGTAGACGTGGCAGTTGCCGACGCCCGTCTCGATCACCGGCACTGTCGACTCCTCGACCACGGACGCGATCAGCCCGGCGCCCCCGCGCGGGATCAGCACGTCGACGAGTCCGCGGGCGCGCATCAGCTCCTTGACCGACTCGTGGCCCTCTCCCGGCACCAGCTGGACGACGTCCTCGGGAAGTCCGGACGCCGCTGCTGCTCGACGCAGCGTTGCGACGACCGCGGTGTTCGAGTTGAGCGCGCTCGAGGAGCCGCGCAGCAGCACGGCGTTCCCACTCTTCAGGCAGATGCCGACGGCATCTGCCGTGACGTTGGGACGGGCCTCATAGATGATGCCGACCACGCCGAACGGGACCCGCACCTGACGCAGCTGCAGCCCGTTCGCGAGGGTGGAACCGCGCAGGACCTCACCAACCGGGTCGGGCAACGCGGCGACGTCCCGAAGGCCCTGGGCCATCCCCGCGAGGCGGGCGTCGTCGAGGCGCAAGCGGTCGAGCAGGTGCTCCGGCGTGCCGGCGGCGGCAGCAGTCTCGAGGTCAGCCCGGTTGGCGGCGAGGATCTCAGTCGCTTCCGCCAGCAGCGCCTCGGCCATGCACTCCAGTGCAGCGTCCTTGGTGGCGCGGGTGGCCAGGGCCAGGTCTGTGGCTGCCCTTCGGGCACGGGTGGCCACCGCGGCGAAGGCGGAGTCCGACATGCGCCCAGCGTAGCCAGCACACCGCACGACCATTGAGTCGCGTGCGCGGCGGGTCCTCAGGAGTGGCGGCCGTGCGAGGTCCGCCTGTCGTAGAGGTCCTTCCCGACGATCTCGAGTCCGACGATCTCCCAGTTGGGCAGGTTGGCGGAGTGCCGGTGCTCGTTCCACAGGCGCATCGCCAGCGAACCGACGTCGAGCAGGGTCTCGCCCTGGTCCCAGAACTGGATCTCGACAGACTCGCCGTTGGAGGCGACGGAGTCCAGGAAGGGTCGCTCCTGGTTCAGTCGCTGGATCGCCCCGCGGAGGATCAATGGTTCCACCGGCGCACCGGAGAGCGTCAGCCTCACGTGCCAGTGACGCACGACGTTGTTCACTTCTCCCCCTGCCAATCGGGCGTTATGCCCGACTTGAAGTGTCCCCGATCCAGCGGCAGCTCCGCGGCAGAACGAACTATTTCCCTCACCGTGAAGACTGGCCCCGGAACGGACCTCACAGGAGGATCAGGTCGTCGCGATGCACGACCTCGCGCTC
>JAVXWK010000221.1:0-6968 GCA_032230575.1 Pseudonocardiales bacterium
AGATCCCGAACCACTGGTCGAGGTACTCGCCGACAACCCCGCGGCGGCCGAGCACCAGCAGCAACGCCACACCGCCGACGACCGGCGGCAAGACGAGCGGCACGGTGACGAGAGCGCGGAGCAGACCGCGTCCCGGCAGGCCGCTGCGCGCGAGCAACCACGCGAGCGGCACGCCGAGCACGAGGCACACGACGGTGGCCAGGGAGGCGCAGATCAGCGAGAGCCGCAGCGCCTGCCCGACCTCGGAGCTGAAGAGCTGTGCGGGCAGGGTCGCCCACGGTGCCTTGATCAGCAGTCCTGCCAGCGGAACGAGCAGGAACGCGAGCCCGACGAGCGCCGGCAGGACGAGGACGACCGGGAGCCTGGACCTCACGGCGCGGCGAAACCTGCCTCGGAGAGCACCTTCTTGCCCTTGTCCGACAGCACGTAGTCGATGAAAGCCTTGGCAGCGGCCGCGTTCGGCGCCTTGTCGAGCGGTGCGATCGGGTAGTCGTTGACCGCCTTGTCGGCTTCCGCGAAGTCCTCGCCCTCGACCTCGTCCCCGGCGGCTTTGACGTCCGTGCGGTAGACAAGCGCCGCGTCGACCTCACCCAGCGACACCTTGGTCAGCACCGCCTTCACGTCCTGCTCCAGCGTGTCCGGCGCCGCCGTGATCCTGGCCGCCTCGAACACCTTCCTGGACGCCGCCCCGCACGGCACCTGCTCCGCGCACAACGCGATCTTCAGGTCCGCCCTGGCGAAGTCCGCGAGCCCGGTGATCTTGCCGGGATTGCCCTTGGGCACCGCGATCTGCAGCGTGTTCTTCACGAACGTCGCCGGCGTCGCGGTGACGGCCTTCGTGTCGGTCACCTGCTTCATGTTGGCAGGAGCCGCGGACGCGAACACGTCGGCAGGCGCGCCCTGGTTGATCTGCTGCGCCAGCGCCGAGCTGCCCGCGAAGTTGAACGCGACCTTCGCAGCGGGGTTCGCGGCCTCGAACTCCTTGCCCAGCTTCTGGAACGACTCGGTCAGCGACGCCGCCGCGAACACCGTGATCTCACCGGAGACGCCGCTGGACGTGCTCGGCTGCGCGGTTCCACAGCCCGCCAGCACCAGCACCAGCGCGAGCACCCTTTTCACCTCAGGCCTCCGGGATCTCGACGACGACGTGCGTGGACTTGATGGAGGCGACGGCGACGCTGCCCACCTCGAGGCCGAGCTCGTCGGCGGACTCGCGACTCATCAGCGACGTGATGCGGAACGGCCCGGCCTGCATGTCGACCTGTGCCATCACCCCGTCCTTCAAGACACGGGTGACGATGCCCTTCATGCGGTTGCGGGCAGAAGCCGCCACCGTGGCCCCCGGCTCCGCGACCTCGGTCATCTTCTGGGCGAACTCGGCGAGCTCCGTCCCGCTGACGCCCTTGCGCCCGTTGTCCAGCACGACGGACCGCAGGCGCCCCTGATCTATCCACCGGCGCAGGGTGTCGTCACTGACCCCGAGCAGCGCGGCGGCTTCGCTGATCCGCAGATTCGGCACGGACGGGAGTGTATGTCCGCGTTTGCGGAACTCTCAACTATTCCGAGAAGCAAAAGCCACTAGGAGTCGCGGGAACCCGACTTACCGGTGGCGTCTCACCTGGTGACCATCGGCGCTTCGCATCACCGCCGATGCTCACAAGGGGAGTCATGCATTTACGGGTCGTAGCCGCCGTTCTCCTGCTGGCCACGGGATGTGCCGCCGAGCCTGCGAGAGGACCCAGCGGTGACCCCATCAAGATCGGATACCTCAACAACTCGTCCGGCGCGTTCGCGGTGCCGGAGCTGCAGACCGGTGCCGAGGTCGCCGTCGCCCACCTCAACCGCGAGGGTGGCGTCCGCAACCGCCCGTTCGAACTGATCACCTGCCCCACGGACGGCACGCCAGAGCAGTCCGAGGCCTGCGCCGAGAAGTTCGTCCGCGACAAGGCGCAAGTGGTCGTGCAGGGCGTCGACACCGGCGCCGACGCGGCGATGCCCAAGCTCAGCGACGCCGCCATCCCGCTGGTCGGGCACGTCCAGTTCACGCCCGGCCTGATGAACCACAAGAACGCCTACTTCTTCGGTGCCGCAGCCGTCGCGTACGGCACGGCGGCGCTGAAGTACTACGCGGACCAGGGCGTGAAGACCGTCGCGTGGCTGCTGCCCGAGTCACCGACCACGCACGCCTTCACCGACAGCGTGCTCACCCCGGCCGCCAGGCGGTTCGGGCTGAACTACCGCTCGGTCTACTACCCGGCCGGCAACCCCGGCTGGGACGGCCTGGCCCGGCAAGTCCACACCGCGGAGGCGTCCGGCAGCATCGCCGCCACCGAGGAGCAGTGCACGCACATCGTCAGGTCGCTGCGGGAAGCCGGCTACGAAGGCAGGATCCTCGCCGCGTCGTGCACCGGACTGCCGAAGTCGGTGGGGAACCAGTCGATCGGCGTCGAGCTGTCGTCGGACTTCTGGCATCCGACGGACCCGCTGTCCGCGCCACCCGCCAACCAGGACGAGATCGACGAGTACCGCGCGGCGATGAAGGAAGCGGGCCACGACGAACCTGTCGCGGGAGCGGTGGTGTCGTTCGCGGACATGATGACGCTGGCACGGGTGCTGTCCACTTCGGACGGTTCGCCCGAGCAGGCGTTGAAAGCCGTCAAGAACCTCGACAGCTTCCTCGGCCCGCAGATCACGTGCGACCACGCCTGGTTCGGCAACTCGGCGTGCAGCACGGCCGTGTTGTTCTACCGGTTTCAGCCGAATGGCGCACTGAAAGCCCAGATCCCGGACTTCATCGAGGTCGCAAAGCTGGGATAACCTGTCGACTTGAAGAATTCTTCAAGTCGACAGGTTGTGGTGTCGTGAACGAGTTCAGGGACAACCTCCTCGCCCGCATCGAGCAGGCGAAGGAAGCAGTGCGTCGCGCGGAGGAGCAGCAGGACGCGTACGCCGCCGAGACGCACGGCGCCGACCTCGCCAACCTCCGGCGGCTCGCCGCCGAGCACGGTGTGGAGTAGTTCCGTGCCGGTGCCGCTGTACCAGGTCAAGGCCGACTTCTTCCGCATGCTCGGGCACCCGGTGCGCATCCGGGTGCTGGAGCTGCTGCAGGACGGGCCCAAGGCCGTGCGCGAGCTGCTCGCCGAGATCGAGGTCGAGGCCTCGAACCTGTCGGCGCAGCTCGCCGTCCTGCGCAGATCGGGGATCGTCACGGCGACCCGCGAGGGCTCGACCGTGGTCTACGCCCTCGCGGGTGCCGACGTGGCGGATCTGCTCAGAGCCGCCAGACGCATCCTGACCGAGTTGCTGGTGGGACAGAACGAACTATTGGCCCAGCTCCAAGCCGACTAGCTGTGTCGACGTCCGCAAGGACTCCGTTGGAACCTTCCTCCACGTGAGGTGCAGGCCCCGGCAAGGTTGGTCACCGGTCACCGCCCTCAGCTGTGGCCCGCGATGCGGTGCGGCTCGTAGGCCGACTCCAGCTGCTGCACCTCGTCGTCGGTCAGCTCGACCTCCAGCGACGCCACCGCGTCGTCCAGGTGCGCGGGCTTCGTGACGCCGACGATCGGCGCGGTGACCACCGGGTTGCGGTGCAGCCACGCCAGCGCGACCTGCGCCCGTGACACACCACGTGCGGCAGCCACCGCGGCCACCTGCTCGAGGATCGCGCTGTCCGACTCGGTGTACAAAGTGGACCCGAACTCGTCCGTCTCGGTGCGAGCCGTCGTCGAGTCCCAGTCACGCGTGAGGCGACCGCGGGCCAGCGGGCTCCACGGGATCACGGCGACACCCTGGTCCGCGCAGAACGGCAGCATCTCGCGCTCCTCCTCGCGGTAGAGGAGGTTGTAGTGGTTCTGCATCGACACGAACCGCGTCCAGCCGTTCTGCCGCTGCGTGAACAACGACTTGGCGAACTGCCACGCGTACATGGACGACGCACCGATGTAGCGCGCCTTGCCGGACTTCACCACGTCGTGCAGCGCTTCGAGCGTCTCCTCCAGCGGGACGGACGAGTCGAAGCGGTGGATCTGGTACAGGTCGACGTAATCCGTGCCCAACCGGCGCAGTGAGTTGTCGATCTCGGCGAAGATCGCCTTGCGGGAGAGGCCGGCACCGTTGGAACCGCGGTGCATGCGGCCGTTGACCTTGGTGGCGAGCACGATCTCGTCGCGCCGGGCGAGGTCCGTCAACGCACGGCCGGTGATCTCCTCCGAGGAACCGTCGGAGTAGACGTTCGCGGTGTCGAAGAAGTTGATGCCGGCGTCGAGAGCGGCCTTGATGAACGGCCGCGACTCCTCCTCGGGCAACGACCACGGATGGCCTCCCCGCGACGGATCTCCGTAACTCATCATGCCGAGACAGATCTCGGACACGTCCATGCCGGCGAGCTTGGTGTAGCGCATGGTCAGCCCTTCAGGAAAAACGACGATCACGGTCGGGTGATGGCGGCAACAACCCGTTCAACATCAACGTAGTCCGGCTCGCCGGATCGTGCCCCTCTTTAACACGACAGTGGCACCCAGGCCGTCACAGCTGACCTGCGGGTTTAGCTTCCTCGTGTGACGAGCATCGATGTGGTCGCGCCGCCTCGGGACGTGCTGGCGTGGAGCCGCGCCATGATCGACACACCGTGGAAGGTCGCGATCGCCACACTTCCCGAGGAAACGCGCGAGGTCGTCGACCACCACCGGCCGGACTTCTCGACCGCCGCGCTGGCGCTGCTCGCCGCCGACTGCATCGGCGACGCCACCCAGGCGATCCGGGTCGCGACCGCGCTGGAGCTCGCGTTCCAGCACGAACAGCTGCACGCGGACCTGATGGCCCGCGCGGTCAGTCGCGGCCACCAGCCGAGCGCGTGGGTCGAGTTCGGCGACGACAGGGCCATCTCCGCCGCGGACGCGTTGATCTCGCTGGCTTTCGCGCAGCTCACCAAGTCCGAGGTGATGATCCTCAACGCGGCCCTGCTGTCCGTTGTGGACGGTTATGTCCAGGAAGTCGAGATGGACGAACGGGACGACGTCGACATCGCCGAGTACCTGGGCGTGGCGGCGGCGAAGCACTCGGCGCTGACGGCCTGCGCGTGCGAGCTCGGTGCGCTGTCCGCGGGTGGGTCGAGGAGCCAGGCCGGCCACCTCAGGGAGTTCGGCGACGACATCGGCCTGGCGCGCAAGCACGTCGACGACGTCCAGGCGATCTGGGGCGGTGCGGCGGTCAGCGGCCGCCCGCTCTACGACGACCTCGTGCACCGCCGCCGCACGTTGCCCGTGGTCGCCGCGATGAGCTTCGGCACCGACGTCTACGAGACCGACGCCGAACCGCACGAGCTGGCTGAGCGGATCGAGCGGGCGGGCGGCCGCAAGTGGTGCGAGCAGCAGGCCGAGCTGCTGCTCGCCCGCGCCCTCAACCACCTGCGTCAGTCGGGGCCGAGGGCGCGAGCGGCGGACGAGCTGTTCGGGCTCGCCAGGGAGGTCACGACCGCCAGGTGTGCGAAGGCTCGAACCCCAGCACCCGCCGTGCCTTCTCAATCGACAGCAGCGTCTCGTGAGGACCGAACTCCCTCTTGAGCGGCACGCCCGGATAGACCTTCGCGACCAGCTCGTCGTTCGGCGTCGTCATGCACGTGTCGGCGTTCGCGATGATGAACACGTCGAAACCCGTTGCGTCGTAAGCGAGTGCCTTGCGCACGGCCTGCGCACCGTCCCGTGCGTCGATGTACGACCAGAGGTTCCACTTGCGCGAGAGCGGGTCGGCGTCGAACGGGAAACGTTCGTAGTCGTGCGGTTCCATCACGTTCGAGAACCGCAGCCCGATGATCTTCATCGAGGGCTCCCAGCGGCAGAACTGCTGCGCGAGCGTCTCGTCGACGAGTTTGCCCAGCGAGTACGACGTCTCCGGGCGGCCCGCGTACTCCTCGTCGATCGGGATGTACGGCGGGGGAGTGTCGAACGGCAGGCCGAGCACCGTCTCGCTCGACGCCCACACGACGTTGCGCACGCCCGCGAGCCGTGCGGCGGCGAACACGTTGTAGGTGCTCGTCACGTTGTTGTGGAAGGTGCGGGCGTTGGGCGCGACACCAGGGCCGGGGATCGCGGCCAGGTGCACCACGGCATCGAGCCCGGCGTACCTGTCGTCGACCCCGCTGATCGCCTCCACGACCTGCCCGTAGTCGGTCAGGTCGACCCGCGTGAACTCGCAGCCCTGGGGCGTTGGGGGAGCGGCCTGGTCGAGGTTGTGCACCTCCCAGCCGTGCTCCAGCAGATCGGCCACGACAGCGCGGCCGAGCTTGCCGCTGCCTCCGGTCACCGCGACACGTTGAGTCATGAATCAATTATTGCGTGCCGCCACGGCCGTGCATCCCCGCGGCGCACAATGGTGTCAAAGGGGGAAGTTCGGTGTTCGAGTGTCGCGTACTGGGGAGTGTGGAGGTCAGCGTCGACGGTCAGCTCGTCGACATCGGACCTGCCAAACAGCGATGTGTACTGGCCGTGTTGCTGGTCGACGCCAACAGCGAGGTGTCCGTCGACCGGCTCATCGACCGCGTCTGGGGTGAGAACGCGCCACTGCGCGTGCGCAACGCGCTCTACAGCTACCTGGCGCGATTGCGGAGTGCGCTCGAACCGACGCCGGCGCGCATCACCACGCGGTCCGGCGGATACGTGCTGACGGTGGATGAACAGGCCGTTGACCTGCACCGATTTCGTGTGCTGGCCGGTCAGGCGCGTGCCGCGGCCAACGACGAGCAGGCACACCGGCTGCTGGAGCGGGCGATGCGGCTGTGGCGAGGCGAGGCGTTCGAGGGCCTCGACACGCCGTGGCTGAACGACCTGCGGGAGGTAGTGGAGCGCGAGCGGTTCGACGCGCAGCTCGACCACCACGACCTCGAACTGCGGGCAGGTCGGCACACCGCGCTCGTGGCGACGCTGGCCACCCTGGCAGGCCAGCACCCGCTGGACGAGCGGCTCGCCGGTCAG
>JAVXWK010000953.1:0-2814 GCA_032230575.1 Pseudonocardiales bacterium
GAGGTGTTCGACGCCGACAAGGACAACCGGCTGGAGGCGACCCTGGCCGCGACCGCGTGGTGCGCGCAGCTGGGCGGGCGGGTGTTCCGCGCGCACCAGGTGGCTGCCACCCGTCGCGTGCTGGACACGATCGGTGCCATCCGCGGGACCGCCGCGCCTGCCGTGTCGCGGCGCGCGCTGGCTTAGCCGCTTCCACCGCTGGTGGTGGACTCCGCGCCGACGGACGGCCCCGGCCGACGGTCCATGTCCCGCCAGGTGCGCCCCAGCGGGACGAGGGTCGCCGCGAAGTAGACCGCGCCGCACGTGAACAGCGCTGCCGTGAGGCCGAACCCGGCGATCAGCCAGCCGCCGACCAGCCCGCCGAGGGGGATGCCGCCCCACCCCACCGCGGTCATCGCGGCGAGCACCCGGGCCCGCTTCGCCTCGGGGATGCGCTCCATCTCGACCGCGCCGAGGATGGGGTTCAGTGCACCGGCGGCGAACCCGCCGACGGCGCCCAGTGCCAGCACCGCGGGCAACGGTGCGTCGAGGCCCATCGCGAAGAACCGCGGACAGCCCGCCACCAGGAAGCAGACGAGGAACGTCGCTCGTCTCGGCAGGCGCAGGGCGACCAGGACCATGGTCATCGCGCCGACCGTGGCCCCCACCCCGAAGGCGCCCTGGACCAGACCCACCCCTAGGGCGCCGTGCCCGTTGTCGCGCGCCCAGACGGGCAAGAGCACGCCGCTGAACGCCGCGTCGAGCAGGTTGGTGAGCATCAGCATCGCGGCGATCGCGAAGAGCAGGCGGTCGGCGCGCAGGAAGCGCAGCCCGCTCGCGACCCGCTGCCGGTAGCTCGCGCCGACCTCGTCGTCGTCATCGGCGACCGCCGTCAACCGGGTGACGCCCGCCGCGATGAGCGCAGCGGCAGCGACGAACGTGGCGGCGTCGATCAGCAGCACATCGGCAGCTCCGAACACACCGATCAGCACCCCGGCGAGGGGCGCACCGACGAGGCCGGCGACGCGGTTGACGCCGTCGTACAGCGCGGTCGCGCGCTCCAGCGGCACGCCCGCCGCATCGGCCACCGCGGGGAGCAGCACGTGCTTGGCGTTGTCGCCGGGGCCTCGCAGAGCGCCTGCCACGACGACCAGAGCGAGCAGCCCGCCGAAGCTCAGCGCATCGGCCGCATGCAGCAGCGGGATCGCGCCCACCGCGACGGTGCTCCCGAGGTCGCAGACGATGCTCGTACGCCGGGGTCCGAACCGGTCGGTCAGCGGTGCCGCGGCGACCGACACGACGACGTACGGGAGCATCTCCGCGAACGCGACGACGCCGGTGCGCAGCGGGCTGCCGGTGGTCACCAGCACGAACCACGGCAACGCCACCATCGACATGCGGGTGCCGCAGATCGACACGGTCTGCGCGACGAGCAGCCAGAAGAAGGCGCTGCCCCGGTGCACGCGCCCAGGTGGCGCCGACGGGGCAGAGCCGGATGTCCCAGGCGGCGGGACGGCCGTCATCGGCTGCCCTTGCCCAGCCGCGGCACGACCTGCCACTGCACCGTGACCGGCTCCGAGCCGCGCGGCCCGCGCTTGCCCGGCTCGTGGCGGCGCATGGACGCCACGACCTCGTCGATGCGGCGGACCAGCTCCGCGGTCTCGTCCACCGTGAGTCGGAGCAGGGTGTCGCTCAGGTTCGACACGTTGCGCCACTGCTCGGGCGCGGTCTCCGCCTCGTCGAGCCACCGGGCAACCACCTCCGCGGCGTGGCCGGCGACGGCCCGGAGGTACTCCTGTGCGGCCAGCGCGGCGTCGGGGTCGTCGGGGGTGTGGTCGAGAACCGTGCTGCGCGCCTTGGAGCGCCACCACCGTTCGCGACCGTGCGACCGCGGAGCATCCGGGTCGTCGACGATGAAGCCGTAGTCGGCCAGCTGGCGGAGGTGGTAGCTCGTGGCCGCGCTGGACAGGCCGAGCCGCTCGCCGAGCAGCGTCGCCGTGGACGGGCCCTCGTTGCGCAGCAGCCCCAGCATCCTCACGCGCACCGGGTGGGCCAGTCCGCGCAGGTTGCGGGCATCCAGGCGAACGGTGTCCGCGCCGGGATCGCTGCGACGACGAGGTGTCATGTGCCGGACCATAAGCCTTCCCAACACTCCTTTGCAAGCACTCGTTGGGAAGAACCCGGCCGGGACTAGCGCGTGCGGCGCCCCGCTCCCGGTCCACCGCTGCGTTCGGCCCGGCGACGGGCCGAGGCGGTCGCCTGGACGGCATCGGTCTCCACGTCGTGGCGCCGAGCCTCGTGCTTCTCGTTCGCCTCGACCACGAGACGGACGGCCTCGACCGGGTCGTCGGTCAGCTCGAACAGCGCCAGGTCCTTCTCAGCGACCTTTCCCTCGGTGAGCACGCGGGTGCGCAGCCACTCGATCAACCCACCCCAGTAGTCGGTGCCCACCAGCACCACCGGGAACGACGTCACCTTGCGGGTCTGCACCAGCACCAACGCCTCGAACAGCTCGTCGAACGTGCCGAAGCCGCCCGGCAGCACGATGAAGCCCTGCGCGTACTTGACGAACATCGTCTTGCGCGCAAAGAAGTAGCGGAAGTTCACGCCGAGGTCGACCCAGTCGTTCATGCCCTGCTCGAACGGCAGCTCGATGCCGAGCCCGACCGAGACGCCGTCAGCCTCGCAGGCACCGCGGTTGGCTGCCTCCATGGCACCGGGCCCACCACCGGTGATCACTGCGTAGCCGGCCTTGACGAGCTCCCGGCCGATCTCCACACCCATCTGGTACTCCGCGGAGTCCCGCTCGATCCGGGCCGAGCCGAACACACTCAC
>JAVXWK010000965.1:0-3008 GCA_032230575.1 Pseudonocardiales bacterium
GAGATCGCGGCGCACAACAAGAAGCTCGGCATGTTCGAGCTGACCGGCCTGCCGCCCGCCCCGCGTGGCGTGCCGCAGATCGAGGTCACCTTCGACATCGACGCGAACGGCATCGTCCACGTCTTCGCGAAGGACCTGGGCACCGGCAAGGAGCAGTCGATGACGATCACCGGTGGCTCCGCGCTGCCGAAGGACGACATCGACCGCATGGTGAAGGACGCCGAGGCTCACGCGGAGGAGGACAAGCGCCGCCGCGAGGAGGCCGAGGTCCGCAACCAGGCGGAGACTCTCGTCTACCAGACGGAGAAGGTCGTCAAGGAGAACGACGACAAGCTCCCCGCCGAGATCAAGGACAAGGTGAACGCCGCGATCGCCGAGGCGAACGAGGCGCTCAAGGGCACCGACATCAACGCCATCAAGACGGCGGTCGAGAAGCTCGCGACCGAGTCCCAGACCATCGGCCAGGCGATCTACGCCAACGCGCCGGGTGCCGCCGGTGCCGAGGCCCCTGGTGCCGAGACGCCGGGTGCCGCTGGTGCGGGTGCCAAGGCAGGCCAGGACGACGTCGTCGACGCCGAGATCGTGGACGAGGACGAGAAGAAGTGACCGAGCCGAGGCACGCCGCCCCTGACGAGGAGCAGCCTCAGGTAGTCGTGGACGACCGGCGCGGGACCGACCCGGAAACGGGTGAGGTCCGCGCGCCGGCGCACGCCACCTCCGAGGAAGGTGCTGCTCCGGTTGCCGAAGAGCCCCTGGTCGCCGAGGTCGTGGACGAGGTGGCCGCCGAGCTGAAGTCCCAGCTCGACGAGCGCACCGCCGACCTGCAGCGGCTCAACGCCGACTTCGCGAACTACCGCAAGCGGGTGGAACGCGACCGCGAGGCAGTGATCAACAACGCGAAGGCGTCCGTGGCGGGCGAACTGCTGCCGCTGCTGGACGACATCGAGCGGGCCGCCGCGCACGGCGACCTGACCGGTGCGTTCAAGGCGGTGGCGGACAAGCTCGTGTCCACGCTCGCGAAGACCGGACTGGAGCCGTTCGCGCACGAGGGCGAGGCGTTCGACCCGTCGGTGCACGAGGCCGTGCAGCACAGCACGTCCCCGGACGTCGAGGGCCCGACCGTCACCGCAGTCCTGCGCCGCGGCTACACGTTCGGCGACAAGCTCGTCCGGCCCGCGCTCGTCGCGGTGACCGATCACGAGCCCGCTGCCGCCGCCCCAGCAGCAGCCCCGGCCGAAGAGATCTGACGAAAGGAGGAGACGTCCGGTGAGTGCTAGGGACTGGATCGAAAAGGACTTCTACCGCGAGCTGGGCGTCTCCTCCGACGCGTCGGCGGACGAGATCAAGAAGTCGTACCGCAAGCTCGCCCGCGAGCTGCACCCCGACGCCAACCCCGGCGACGCCAAGGCCGAGGCCCGCTTCAAGTCGGTCTCCGAGGCCTACGGTGTGCTGTCGGACCCGGCCAAGCGCAAGCAGTACGACGAGGCCCGCCGCCTGTTCGCGGGTGGCGGCGGCTTCCCGGGCGGCTTCGGCGGCGGCGCGGGCGGCTTCGACGTCAACGACCTGTTCGGCCGGGCGGCTCAGGGCACTGGTGGCGGTGGCCTGGGCGACCTGCTCGGCGGTCTGTTCAACCGTCGCGGCGGTGGCGGCACGGCCGGCTCGGCCACCCGCCCGCGTCGCGGCGAGGACGTCGAGACGGACGTCCGCATCGACTTCACCGAGGCGGTCCGCGGCGCCACCGTGCCGCTGCGCCTCTCATCCCCTGCCGCGTGCACGACCTGTGGTGGTTCCGGTGCGAAGCCGGGCACCACGCCTCACGTGTGCGCGACCTGTTCGGGTTCCGGCCTGGTCACCCGCTCGCAGGGCGCCTTCGCGTTCAGCGAGCCCTGCCGCGACTGCCGCGGCACCGGCCGGATCATCGACGACCCGTGCCTCGAGTGCGGCGGCGACGGCGTCAGCACCCGCACCCGCACGCTGACCGTGCGCATCCCCTCGGGTGTCGACGACGGCCAGCGCATTCGCCTTGCGGGCCAAGGAGAACCGGGCCGCAACGGCGGTCCGTCGGGTGATCTTTTCGTCCGCGTGCACGTCAACCCGCACAGCGTCTTCGGCCGCCAGGGCAACGACCTCACGCTGACCGCGCCGATGACGTTCTCGGAGCTGGCTCTCGGCGCGACGTTGACGGTGCCGACACTGGACGGCAAGGTGACCTTGAAGGTGCCTGCGGGGACTGCTTCCGGGCGGGTCCTGCGGGCGCGTGGCAAGGGCATCACGAAGCGGGACGGCACGGCCGGCGATCTGCTGATCACGCTGGAGGTCGCGGTGCCGAACAACCTGTCGTCCGAGGCCCGCAAGGCGCTCGAGGCGTACGCCGACGTGACTGCTGATCATGACCCGCGTGGTGATCTGAACGCGCTGCTCGAAGGGCGGTGAGTCCGGTGGGTTTTCCGTTTCCCCCTGGGACTGATGAGGACACGCCGTTCTTCGTGATCTCGGTGGCGGCGCAGCTTTCCGGTCTGCACGCGCAGACTCTGCGGTCCTATGACCGGATGGGGCTGGTCTCTCCTGGGCGCACGTCCGGTGGAGGCCGTCGCTATTCCATGCGCGACATCGTGTTGCTGCGTGAGGTGCAACGGTTGTCGCAGGACGAGGGCGTGAACCTCGCTGGGATCAAGCGGATCATCGACCTGGAGAACCAGGTCGACGCGTTGCGTCAGCGCGTCACCGAACTGACTCAGGAACTGGCGAACGCGTTGGCAGCGGCCGATTCCGCGGCCGCCGCCGTGCACGCGTCCTACCGGCGAGACCTCGTGCCGATCCGGCAGGAGACCGCGCTCGTCGTGTGGAAGCCCAAGCCGCGCAAGTAGTTCAGCGCTCCTCGAAGTAGAACCCGGCCTCCAGGTCCTCCAGCAGGCCGGGTTCCGTCGTTTCCCAGCCCAGTAACGCCTTCGTGCGGGCACCGGACGTCGGCGCGTCCCGGGCGACCATGTTCGCGAGCGGGCCGAAGT
>JAVXWK010000999.1:0-3421 GCA_032230575.1 Pseudonocardiales bacterium
CCGCGCCGCTCGGGTGGCGCCCACGTGGGGCGTTCCGAGCGGCACGACGCGGTCCTCGCCGTGCACGGCTTGCCACAACAGGAAGAACTCCTGCGAGCTCACCGTGAACTGGCGTTCGCTCACTGACCGATCACCGGCGGGGCCGCCTTGCGGTCCAAACCGAAGACGTTGTCGTCCTCTTCCAGGTAGCTCGCGCTCTTGTGCTCGCGCTCGTCGTCACGGCCCTGGCCCGCGGCGGGGGCACCGCCCATCGGCGCACCACCCATCGCGAGCGGGTTCTGGAACGCCTTGGTCTGGCCACCGGTCGCGGACGACGCTGCCGCCGAGGCACCACCTGCCACCGCGCGCTCGTTCACGCCCGCAGCTCCACCGGCGCCCATGGGACCGCCCGCGCCGCCGCCACCACCGGGACCGCCCTGGTTGTTGGCGTTCTGGCCGAACCGGCCGGGCATCATGCCGCCCGTGAACCCACCGCCGGTACCACCGCCACCGCGAACCCCGGCGCCACCGCCGTAGCCACGCGAAGTGGACGCGTTGGTCGTGCCCCGGTTACCCGCGACGCCGGCCGCGGTGACCGGGCCACCGACGCCACCGGCACTGGTGTCCGGCGTCGGGGTGCGACCGCTCAGGTCGCCACCGCCCAGCGTGGGCGGGTTCGGGTTGACCGGGTTCACCGGAGGCGTGAACTGCTGCGGCACGGTCTGGTCGACCGCTGCCGAGTTGCGCTGGAACGCAGCCATCACGTCCGCCGCGCGGCGGTGCGAGGCGTCGTTGGCCGCGAGGGCCTCGACCGGGCTGGTGCCGACGGCCTCGAAGCCCTGGAAGGCGAGAGCGGGCTGGCGCAGCGCGGCGGCGTGGTCGGTCTCGATGCCCACGAAGCTCGAGGCCGAGTCCATGAACGTCATCCGGTCGGCGACGGGGCGCACGAAGGGCCTGGGCATCGCGGGGTCGACGACCGGCGGCACCGGCGCTTGTGGCGCCTGAGGAGGCGGCGGCATCGCGGTACGCGCGGCTTCGACGTTGTTGGTCTCGGACGTGATCGCCGCGGACACCTTGTGCGCGTAGTTCGACGTGTCGTCGACCCAGTTGGTGACCTCGGTCAGACCGTCGCGGGCCAGCCGCGCCGAGTCGCTGTTCCAGCCGACCGACGAGTCCTCGACGGCCTTGAGCAGGCTCGACCGGACACTCGCGATGTCCTCGCCGATCTTCTTCCAGTTCGTCGCGGCGGCCAGCGCACCGTCGAGGTTCACGCCCTTGGTCACCATGTTGTAGAGCTGCTCGTGCGTGTAGACCATCCAGTCGACCGGCTCGTGCAGGTCGTTGCGGTCGTACTTGTCGTCGTCGTGGTAGTGGTTCGAGGACTTGTTGTCGTCCTTGCCACTGTTGCCCTTGTTGTCCTGGCTCACCACGACCCCCCGCTCTTCTTGAAGCCCTGCTCGGCCTCGTCCTCGACCTCGCGGATGGTGTCGCGGTTCTTGCTCAGCGCGTTGCTGATGTCGTCGAGGACCTTGAAGAGGTCCAGCAACGCCTTCGCCGCGCCGGAGTCCTCGCCGACGGCGAGATCGGAGAACCGAGCGCTGATCGCCTTGGCGACCGGGTTCTCGCCCAGCTGCAACGGCCTGGCCAGCTGGTCGCTCGTGCGCTTCCACAGGTCCATGACCTGGTCGCGCGCGGTCTCCACCGCCTTGATCAACGCGTCCGCGGCGTCGACGTCGAGCGTCAGCTTCCCGCTGTCCGCCGCCTGGTCGAGCTTGGCCGCGGCATGGCTCGCCTCCGCCTTGTCCACCAGCATCTGCTGCTGGAGAACAGGTTTCACCGCCGCCAGCTGCTCCGCGGTGATCGGCGTCGTGGTCGCCGTCGAGACCGCGGGCGTCTCGGTTCCAGTACCTGTCCCGGTGCCTTCAGCCATCCCTCAACCCCCTGCACTGCACTACTCGTCGCCGCAGCACTGAGTGTTACTCACAGCTACACCCAGTCAGCCGTCCGAAGCATCCCTTAGATGTACCTGGAGGACGGTTCGGTTCCAATCCGCCGTAAAGACCCTTACCTCATGTGCGCGTCGAACCAGTTCAACGCACGAGCCCACGCTTCGTCACTGGAAACGTCGAAACGGACCACATCCGACGCGGTTTCCGAGCTGATCACAGCATCCCGAAGCTTGCTCACTTCTTCCGAGTCGTCATCTCGGTAGATGCCCAGCCAGGGGCACGTGAGGTCACCCGCGACGTCCACCAGCGCGGGCAGCCCGTCCGACAGCGGTTCGAGAATCCCAGGCCCCGCAACAGTGACCGCGGCCCCGATCGTGCGACTCGCGGCGACCACCATCGCGACGGTGCCGCCGATGTCGAACCCGACGACGCCCATCCGGTCCGCACTCACGCCCTGCTGCCCCAGCCAGACGAACGCGACGTCGGTGTCCTCCAGCAAGCGATCCCCCGACAGCTTGCTGACCTGGTCCCTGATGTCGTCGCCATGCACGCGGTCCGCGTCGTAGAGGTGCGGCGCGATGGCGAGCCAGCCCTCCGCGGCCAGGCTGCTGGCGAGCGAACGGACGCCTTCGGTGATGCCGCGGGCCTCGTGCAGCACCACGAGCCCGCCACGCACGGCGGAGTCGGGTTCGGCGATCGTCACCCGCAGCTCACGGCCGTCGGTGAGGGAAAGCGTCTCGATGCGGGTAGTGGTCATGTTTCCCACCCTTCCACGTAGGGGTGAACACCAGTCAACGTGACCAATCGGACGGAGCAATGCGAGGATCGGCGGTATGACCGTGCGAACCCGTGCTGACCTGGCGTCCCTGCCGTCCTACGTGCCTGGACGGACCATTCCCGGCGCCATCAAGCTCGCGAGCAACGAGGTGTCCGCCGGACCGCTCCCGAGCGTCGTCAAAGCGATCGCCGAGGCGGCCTCCAGCATCAACAGGTACCCGGATACGGGCTGCACTGAACTCACCGCCCGCCTCTCCGAGAAACTCGGCGTACCTGGCGACCACCTGGCACTCGGCTGCGGCTCCGTGACGCTGTGCCAGCAGCTGGTCCAGGCGACCTGCACCGAGAACGACGAGGTGCTGTTCGCGTGGAGGTCGTTCGAGGCCTACCCGATCGTCGTCCACGTGGCGGGCGCTCGGCAGGTCCGCGTGCCGTTGACCTCCGAGCACGTGCACGACCTGGACGCGATGGTCGCCGCGATCACGCCTGCCACGCGCATGGTGTTCGTCTGCAACCCGAACAACCCGACCGGCACCGCGCTGCGCACCGAGGAGATCGAGGCGTTCATCGACCGCGTGCCGTCCGACGTGCTCGTGGTGATCGACGAGGCCTACAAGGAGTTCGTCGACGACGCGCACATCCCGGACGGCGTCGAGCTGGCCAAGCAGCAGTGGGCCGCGGGTCGCGACAACGTGGCCGTACTTCGCACGTTCTCC
>JAVXWK010001072.1:0-9628 GCA_032230575.1 Pseudonocardiales bacterium
GCGAGGCCGGCCAGAAGTGGTGGTCCGACCAGACCTGACAGGCCACGATGGGGCCGTTCTCGGGACAAGTTCCGAAAACGGCCCCATCGGCATGTTTGCCTGTCCAGACCCATCGCAACTCGTTGGGTCCCGACAAGAAGGGGTCCAGGAAGTCCATTGTAGACACTCACTGGACCGCTTGATGATCACGGCGTCCTGCCAGTGCCGCGCGCGCGGCCTGGTACGCCCTGCCTGGCATGACCGGCATGGGAACTGCGGCGGCACCTGCGCGACGTGGCCGATCACGCCACCATCGTGGTCGAGCAGGCCGACGGCTTCCGCGGCATCCTCGCCGTCAACACCACCCTGGTCACCCAGGCGCAGAACAAGCAGATCAAGAGGATCTCCACTGTGGACACCGGCCGACTGCCGAGCACCGGTCCGACCGACTGCATCCGGCCCCAGGCGACCGGACCGGACGCAGTCACGTCACGCCAACCTCTATCGCGAGGCGGGGATCGGTTCGCCGTTCGTCTGAGCCTCCCGTGCCGACGATGCTCCGGCCTGCTGCGCCGGAACGATCGCGGGCTGGACATCGACCAGCGAAGCGGCCGCGGCCGCCTCACGCGCCAGGAAGGAACCGAGTTCGCCGATGGTGCTCATCAGCGGCGCGGGGAACACCACCGTGGTGTTCTTGTCCACGCCCAGTTCGACCAGTGTCTGCAGGTTTCGCAGCTGCAACGCGAGCGGGTGGGCCATCATCGTGTCCGACGCGTCGCCCAGTGCCGCCGCTGCCAGCGACTCGCCCTCGGCGTTGATGATCTTCGCGCGCTTCTCCCGCTCGGCCTCGGCCTGCCTGGCCATCGCGCGCTTCATGCTGTCCGGCAGCTGAATGTCCTTCAGTTCCACCAAAGTCACCTCCACACCCCACTCGACCGTGGTGACGTCGAGGATCTCCCGGATGCCGATGTTGATCTGATCTGTCTCGGACAGGGTTTCGTCGAGGGTGTGCTGGCCGACAACCTTCCGCAGCGTGGTCTGGGCGATCTGGTCGATCGCGGAATAGACGTTCTCGATCGCGACCACGGACTTCACCGCGTCCACCACCCTGAAGTACGCCACCGCCGAGACGTCGACGCTGACGTTGTCCCTGGTGATGATTCCCTGCGACTGAATCGGCAGTGTGACGATCCGCAACGACACCCGGCGCATGACGTCCACCACCGGAATGATCAGCCGCAGACCCGGCATCCGCACGCTGCGCACGCGGCCCAGGCGGAACAACACACCCTGCTCGTACTGCTTGACCACCTTCACCGACATGCCCAGCAACAGCAGGACCACGGCTGCGATGGCTGCGACGACCAATCCGTTCATGATGATGCTCCGTCCGATTTCGGATGAGATCGGCTACCAGCACGTCGACCTCACCTTTCCCACGATGCGCCCGTAGCGGCACCGGCACGGCTGCCAAAGGTCCCGCCTGAAACGCCGATCGACCCACTCGTCACTGCGACCTCGGACTCGGTGGGTCAGTTCCCTGAGTGCACGACACGCTCGCCGACGAACTCGACGTCGGTCACGCCTGCCACGGCACGCGCGAGCACTTCCGCCACATGCCGCTCGGACTTGTCGCCCATCTTGTCCACGATGGACACTTTCCCGCCGCTGACGCCGACCGCCCACCGGAGGGCACCACCGACCATGTCCAGGCGATGACGGATCTCCGCCTCGATGATCCAGTCCGCACGGCTGATCGAGCGGAGCATGTCGCGTCGGGTGACGATGCCGGCGAGATGCCGGTCGTGCACCACCAGCACGCTGCGCACACCGTGCTCGAGCATGAGGTCCGCGACCTCGGCCAAGTCCGTGTTCGGCGTGACGATCACCGGCTGCTTCCGCATGACCTGTGCCACCACCTCCGCAGGTGCCTGCCTGGCCTCGGCCGGTACGCCGTGCACGAGCCACCTCGGGTCCTGTGGCAGCCGGTCCTGCAACAGCTCGGCCTCGCCGACGATGCCGACCAGCTCGCCCAAGTCATCGACCACCGGCAGTGCGGTGAAACCGCGTTCGGCGAGCAGTCCGGCGGCTTCCCGCGCCGGCGTGTCCGGGTTCACCGTGACGACGTTCGTCGTCATCACGTCGCGAGTTCTCATCCTGTGTCTCCTTCAGCCGATGGTCTCGGTCTCGCGGATGCGCGACGTCCTCAGCTCGTCGTCGTCGAGCGTGATTCCGGGGCCTGGCTCGTCACCGCCCGCGTCGAAACGGAACGGCGGGTAGACGTCGGTCATCAGTCCTGCATAAGCGACCACGCGCAGTGCCCAGCGGTTCATGCCGAGCGTGAAGTCGAAGAGCCCCTTCGGATAGCGGCCGGTGAACAGCAGCGCAACGCCCGCGATGAGCACCGTCAGGCCGATGAGCCCGCCACCGGAGTAGCGAGCCGACTCGTACACGGCGTAACTGCCACCGCCGGCGAACACGCCCACGATCAGGTAGTGCGGAACAGCGAGCAGCCACCACTTCACCAAGACCAGACCACGCGAAAGCTGCTCCGGGTAGGCGATGTCGAGCGTCGCCGGGTACTCCGGTTCGGCGCCGAGGCTGAACGGCGGATAGCGGTCAGTGGCCAGCGCGCCGTAGGTGTAGCAGGTGACGCGCCACGTCCAGCGCAGCACACCGACGTTGAAATCGAACAAGGTTCGCGGATAGCGGCCGGTGAACAGGATCGCGAAGAACGCCACCACGCTCACCACCACGAATCCCAGCCACAAGAACGCGAGCACCAGGTAGTGCGGGATCGCGAGGAACCACTTCACCAACCACAGCCAGCGACTCAGGCCGGAGTCGAGCCGCGCGTGCACGTGCACCGGATATCCGGTGGTAGCGGTAGTCATCATTACCTCCTAGACATCAACCCTCACGCGCGGAGGTGGACACCGTCAGTACCTGGCGGCCCTGCCCCGGTGGGTACAAGTGCCCTGTCCGCGGCGAACGGACAGCCAGATCGTGTTCGTATGGCTGAGATTCTCGTCGCCTACGCGACCAAGTCGGGTTCGACCAAGGAGATCGCCGAGGCGATCGCCGAGCGGCTCCGCTCGGCCTCACACGAGGTGACCGTGCAGGACGTGGCACAGGTCCACTCCATCGATCCCTACCAGGCGGTCGTGGTGGGCAGTGCGCTCTTCGCCGGACGATGGCACCGGGACGCGGTGAAACTGCTGAAACACAATGTGGGTCTGCTTGCCGGGCGACCGGTCTGGCTCTTCCAGAGCGGTCCACTCGACGCCGAGCCGGGTCCTCGGCCGGTGCCACGCTTCATCAGGGAGATCGCCGCTCGCATCGGTGCCGACGAGCCCGTGACGTTCGGCGGCAGGCTCACGCCCGAGACCGCTGTCGGCTTCATCGCCAAGAAGATGGCGCGTGGTGATATGGCGGGTGACTTCCGGGACTGGGAAGAGATCGACCGCTGGGCGCACATGATCACGGAGAAGCTGGTCGCGGCGCGGTGACGCAGCAGGCAGACCGAACAGAGGAGCGCGAGATGACGCATGCCGACCTGTCTCTCGTCGACGCGTACTGGCGGGCCGCGAACTACCTGGCTGCCGGGCAGATCTACCTGCTGGACAACGCATTGCTCACCGAGCCGTTGTCACCTGAGCACATCAAGCCGCGCCTGCTGGGACACTGGGGCACCACACCGGGGCTGAACTTCGTCTACGCGCACCTGAACCGAGTGATCCGCGATCGCGACGCCGACGTGCTGTTCGTCACCGGTCCCGGTCACGGTGGCCCCGCGTTGCTCGCGAACACCTGGTTGGAGGGCTCGTACAGCGAGGTCACACCGGACGTTTCGCGCGACGCCGACGGCATGCACAGGCTGTTCCGGCAGTTCTCGTTCCCTGGCGGTGTACCCAGCCACGTCGCGCCCGAGGTTCCCGGCTCCATCCACGAGGGCGGCGAGCTCGGCTACTCGCTGGCGCACGCGTTCGGCGCGGCGCTGGACAACCCCGGCCTCGTCGTGGCGTGCGTGATCGGCGACGGTGAGGCGGAGACCGGGCCGCTCGCGGCGAGCTGGCACGGGAACAAGTTCCTCAACCCCGCGCGCGACGGCGCGGTGCTGCCCATCCAGCACCTCAACGGCTACAAGATCGCCAACCCCAGTCTGCTGTCCCGCGTCCCGCACCACTAGCTCGACTCGTTGCAGCGCGGCTACGGCTACAACCCATCCTATGTGGAGGGTCACGACCCGGCGATCATGCACGCGCGCATGGCCGAGGTGCTCGACGAGGTCTTCGACGAGATCCACCGGATTCAGACCGGCTCGGACGCCGGACGGCCGCGGTGGCCGATGATCGTGCTGCGCAGCCCGAAGGGGTGGACCGGGCCGGCCGAAGTGGACGGCGTGCCGGTGGAGAACACGTGGCGGGCGCACCAGGTTCCGCTCGCGGGTGTGCGGGACAACCCCGCACACCTCAGGCAGTTGGAAGCATGGTTGCGCAGCTACCGCCCCGAGGAACTGTTCGACACCGACGGCCGCCCGCGACCAGAACTCGACGCCTTGGTGCCACACGGAAACCACCGCATGGGCGCGATCCCGCACGCGAATGGCGGCCTGTTGCTGCGCGACCTGCGCATGCCAGGCATCCGCGCGCATGCCGTCGAGGTGGTCAAGCCCGGCACCACGCACTCCGAGCCGACCAGAGTGCTCGGCCGGATGCTCCGCGACGTCATGACTCTCAACGCCGAGGCCCGGAACTTCCGCGTCTTCGGCCCGGACGAAACGGCGTCGAACCGGCTCGACGCCGTGTTCGAGGTGACCGCAAAGCAGTGGCAGGCCGAGACATTGCCCGTCGACCAGCACCTCGAACATGAGGGCCGCGTCATCGAGGTGCTGTCCGAGCACCTGTGCCAGGGCTTCCTGGAGGGCTACCTGCTGTCCGGGCGGCACGGGCTGTTCAACTGCTACGAGGCGTTCATCCACATCGTCGACTCGATGTTCAACCAGCACGCGAAATGGCTCAAGACACACCGCAAGATCGGTTGGCGCAGACCGGTCGCGTCGCTGAACTACCTGCTCAGCTCGCACGTGTGGCGGCAGGACAAC
Organism: Pseudonocardiales bacterium; assembly: GCA_032230575.1. Lineage (GTDB taxonomy): Bacteria > Actinomycetota > Actinomycetes > Mycobacteriales > Pseudonocardiaceae > Lentzea. The sequence goes on from JAVXWK010001072.1 coordinate 5,084, forward strand.
AACGGCTTCTCCCACCAGGACCCCGGCTTCATCGACCACGTGATGAACAAGAAGGCCGAGGTCGTGCGGGTCTATCTGCCACCGGACACGAACACGTTGCTCTCGATCGCGGACCATTGCCTGCGCAGCCGCGACTACGTCAACGTCATCGTGGCGGGCAAGAACGAGACGCCGGACTGGCTTGGCCCCGAGGACGCGGCGCTGCACTGCGCACGAGGTGCGGGCATCTGGGAGTGGGCGAGCAACGACGAGGACGAGCCGGATGTCGTGCTCGCCTGCGCCGGCGACGCCCCGACGGTAGAGGTGCTCGCGGCGACTCGTCTGCTGCGCGAACACCTGCCGTCGTTGCGAGTGCGGGTCGTGAACGTCGTGGACCTGATGCGGTTGCAGCCGGACACCGAGCATCCGCACGGCATGCCGGATCGCGAGTTCGACGCGTTGTTCACCGCGGATCAGCCGGTGATCTTCGCCTACCACGGCTACCCATGGCTGATCCACCGGCTGACCTACCGCCGCACCAACCACCACAACTTCCATGTGCGCGGTTACAAGGAGGAAGGCACCACCACTACGCCGTTCGACATGCTGGTGCTCAACGACATGGACCGCTACCGGCTGGTGATCGACGTGATCGACCGTGTGCCCGGACTCGGCTCCAAGGCGGCCCGGCTGCGCCAGCTCATGCAGGACCAGCGCACCCGCCACCACGCCTGGATCCGCGAACACGGCGAGGATCTGCCTGAGATCCGCGAGTGGACCTGGGGCTGACCGCGAGATGACCGATGGCCACGGCGGCACCCGCCGTGGCCATCGGTGGTTCAGGCACCTTTCACGTGACGCTGCCGCCACTTCTCCAGCTCCACCAGGACGTACGCCGCCGCGCTCAGCGCCAGCACCACGAGCCAGGGCCGCCATCCGAGCGGGGCGGTGTGGAACAGCGAGTTCATGAACGGCGCGTACGTCAGCAGCAGCTGGAGCCCGACCGTCAGCGCCACTCCCGCCAGCAGCCACGGGTTGCGGCCCAGACCCACGCGAGGCCAGAACCGGTCGAGCGAGCGGCAGTTGACCAGGTAGGCGATCTGCGCCCCGACGAACACGTTGACCGCGACCGTGCGCGCGACGTCGAGCGACGCGCCGGCCGAGAGCTGCCAGCGGAACGCCCAGAACGAGCACGCGAGCAGAATCGCCGAGACGAACACGATTCGGCCGACGAGCTTCTTCGTCAGCAGCGGCAACGACGGCGGCAACGGTGGTCTGCTCATCACGTCCGGCTCGCGCGGTTCGAACGCCAGGGTCAACCCGAGTGCGACGGCCGTGGTCATGTTGATCCACAGGATCTGCACCGGCAGGATCGGCAGTGCCGTGCCGATCAGGATCGCGGTGAGGATCACCAGGCCCTCGGCCATGTTGGTGGGCAGCGTCCAGATGATGAACTTGCGCAGGTTGTCGAAGACCGCGCGGCCCTCCTCGACTGCGGCGCGAATCGAGGAGAAGTTGTCGTCGGCGAGCACCATGTCCGCGGCCTGCTTGGCGACTTCGGTGCCGCCGCGGCCCATCGCCACCCCGATGTCCGCGCGCCGCAACGCGGGCGCGTCGTTCACGCCGTCGCCGGTCATGGCGACGACGTCGCCGGCGGCCTGGATCTCCTTGACCAACCTCAGTTTCTCCTCCGGCACGACGCGAGCGTGCACCGAGGTGATGCCGAACTCCGCCGCGATGGACCGCGCGGTGGCAGGGTGGTCCCCGGTGATCATCTTGACCTCGATGCCCGCGGCCTGGCAGGCACGCACGGCCTCGATCGCCTCGGGGCGGGCCGGGTCGTGCATGGCGACGATCCCGAGCAGGACCACATTGCCCTGCAAGCCTTCCTCGGACAGCTCGGCACCCGCCGCACGACCGATCGCCAGCACTCGCAGACCGGCGTGAGCCAACTCGTCGGCCTCGGCGCAGTGGTCAAGCCCGGCGAGGTCCAGGATCCGCTCGACCGCGCCCTTCACGTACACCACGTCGTTCGCGTGCCGGGTCGCCATGAACAGTCGCTCGGAGCTGAACGGCAGCACGTCCACCCGTTCAGGTACGTCAGCGGCGTCGATCCCGGCTTTCCGCGCCGCCACGACGAGCGCGGCCTCCGTCGGATCGCCGACCGGGAGCCAGCGCTCGTCCTCCTCGATGATCCGCGCGTCGTTGCACGCCAGCCCCGCGAACAGGCACTCACGCAACGCCGGCGTCACCGCGGGTGTGAAGGTTCCGGTGGGCTCGTAACCGATGCCGGACACCTCGTACCGCGTTCCTCCGATGACGACGGTGCCGACCGTCATGGCGTTCGCCGTCAGCGTCCCCGTTTTGTCCGTGCAGATGACCGTGGTGCTGCCCAGCGTCTCCACGGCGGGCAACCGCCGGATGATCGCGTTGCGGCGCGCCATCCGCGCCACCCCGATCGCCAGCGTCACGGTGACCGCCGCGGGCAGGCCTTCCGGAATCGCGCCGACGGCCAGCGCCACGGCCGCGGTCATCATCTCGGCGAACGGCTCCCCGCGCAGCACGCCGACCACGACGCTGAGCGCCGCCAGCGCGAGGATGACCACTGTCAGCACCTGGCTGAACCGCGCGAGCTTGCGGGTCAACGGGGTCTGCACCGTGGTCGTGGTGCTCACCAGGTGATGCACTCGGCCGATCTCGGTCTCCGTGCCGGTGGCGACGACGATGCCGCGGCCGCCGCCCGCGGTCACCAGAGTGCTGGAGTACGCCATGTTGGCGCGGTCGGCGAGCACGGTGTCCGCGGGCAATGCCAGTGGGTTCTTCGTGCTGGGCAACGACTCGCCGGTCAGCGCGGACTCGTCGACGCGCAGTTCACCGGCCGAAACCAGCCGCAGATCCGCACCGACCTGGTCGCCCGCCTCCAGCACCACCAGGTCGCCCGGCACGAGCTCCGCTGACGGGATCCGTGAGGTGAGGCCGTCGCGCACGACGGTGACCTCGGTGCGCACCATCGCCGTCAAGGCGTCCAGCGCGCGTTCGGCGCGCGCCTCCTGGACGAACCCGATGACGGCGTTGATCACCACGACGCCGAACACCACGGAAGCGTCGACCACCTCGCCGAGCACCGCCGTGACCGTCGCGGCGACCAGCAACACGTAGATCAGCGGGTGGTGCAGCTGGCCGAGCAGCCGCACCACCCAGTTCGGCCCGTGTGACGCGGGCAGCTCGTTCGGACCGTGTGCGTCGAAACGCTCGCGCCACTGGGCGGTCGACAGTCCGGTGGCCTCGTCCGTCTCCGCGTTCAGGACGACCTCGGCCACCGGCAGACCGTGGTGCACGGCGCCTTCGCGGTCAACTGTGGTGAGCGGCACGGCCTGCCTCCACGTGCAGGTGCGGGTCGTCGTAGCTGATCGACTGGAGGATCGAGAGCCGGGTGACCATGCCGACGACCTGCGACCCGTCTAGCACAGGCACGCAGAGCACCTCGTGGACCGCCATCGCGCCGAAGAGCGTCTCGATGTCCGTGTCCGGCGTCGCCACCAGAACCGGTTGTGACATCACCTGTTCGACACGCGGCGACGCCACACTCTCACGACCGCACGCAACGCCCGCTTTCGTCACCACGCCCAGGAAGACGCCTTCGTCGGCGACGGGCAGCATGGTGAAGCCGAAGTCGTCCATGAGCCCCGCGGCGAGGCGTGCGAAGTCACGCGGTCCCACCGTGACGAGCGGTCTGACCATCACCTCCCCCGCCTTCATCGGACAAGCTCCGCGTATTCGCGGTCGTCGACCGGGATGACGACGATCGGGGCGTGGGCGTGCCGAACGCAGTGCATGCTGGTCGACCCCAGCACGATCTGGCGCATCCGGTGGCCGGTGTGCGACGCGACGACCAGCATCGCGGCACCTTCCGACACCCTCTCGAGCACCTCCGCCGCGTCGCCCCGCCGACTCTGCCGGACGATCACGGGGAGCTCCGCCCGTCCCTCCGATGCGGCCAGCAAAGCCTTCTCGACCACTTCCTCCGACTCGATCCGCGCCCGCTGTTCGGCCGTCTCCGTCCAGTCGGTCATGGCCTCGAAGTTCCACGCGTTGACCACGTGCAACGGGCAACCACGCACGACGGCCTCGTCCAACGCCCAGGCGAGCGCCGTGTCCGATGCCGGTGTTCCGTCGACGCCCACCACGATCGGGCCTGACTTCGTGCTCATGGCTCTCTCCCTTGATTTGTCCGCGGTCAGCTGGTCCTCAGCCGCCGCAGGAACGGGTCGGTGTGCTCCGCCGGCGCGACTCGCACCCGCGCGTCCACGACCAGGCATCCCGTTTCCGACAGCACCAACGGGTTGATGTCGAGCTCGACGATCTCGGGGAACGCGGTGGCGAGTTCGGCCACCCGCAACAGGACCTCGCGCACGGCCGCCTCGTCGGTGTGCACGAGGACGTGGCCCGAGGCGCGGAAGCCGTGCAGCAGGTCGTCGGCGTCCGCTGTGGACAGTGGGGCCAGCGCGGCCGCCCGGTCGTCGACCAGGTCGGTGTCCACGCCGCCGAGCCCGGCGACCACCAGCG
>JAVXWK010001095.1:0-16533 GCA_032230575.1 Pseudonocardiales bacterium
CGACTGTCCTGTTCATCATCTCTTTCGCAGTGACGATCGTGCTGGTGCAGCGGATGCGCAAGGGCTCCGCCGCTGAGGAAGGGGGCCCGGGAGCATGACCGCCACGCTCACCAAGCCACCGGTGGACGTCTCCACCGAGCCCGAACAGCCGAAGAAACCCCGTGATGTCAGGGGAATCCTCAACTGGGTCGCCACACACGCCATCGGTCTCGTACTGGGCCTGATGTTCGCGACACCCGTGCTGTTCGTCTTCCTCACCGCGGTGATGTCGGACAACCAGGCGTTCACCTCGGACCTGTGGCCGCGGGAATGGCACTGGGAGAACTTCATCGAGGTCTTCGACAAGGCCCCGCTGTTCCAGTACCTGTTCAACAGCCTCACGTACTCGCTTCTCGCGACCGCGGGCATGCTGCTCTCGTCGATCCCGGCGGCCTACGCACTCGCGAAGCTCAAGTGGCGCGGGCGGAACGTGGCCTTCCTGCTGGTCATCGGCGCGATGATGCTGCCGCCGCAGGTCGTCGCGGTGCCGCTGTACGACAGCTGGTCGTCGCTCGGCCTGACCGGCACGCTCGTGCCGTTGATCGCTCCTTATTTCTTGTTCGACGCGTTCAGCATCTTCTTGCTGCGTCAGTTCATGCTGACCATCCCGCAGTCCTATGTGGACGCCGCGAGGGTGGACGGCTGCTCGGAGTTCCAGGCACTGGTGCGGATCATCGTGCCGATGGCCAAGCCAGGCATCGCGGCCACCGCGCTGTTCTGCTTCCTGTTCACCTGGAACGACTACTTCGGCCCGTTGCTCTACACCGGTGAGGTGAAGGAGCAGTGGACGTTGTCGCTGGCACTGGCGACGTTCAAGGGCATGCACATCGTGCAGTGGAACTCAGCAATGGCGGTGACGTTCCTGACGATGATCCCGGCGATCATCTTGTTCATCTTCGCCCAGAAGTCGTTCGTCAAGGGCATCACCTTCACAGGAGTCAAGGGATGAAACTCACCGTCGTCGGTGGCGGGTCCACCTACACACCGGAGCTGATCGACGGCATTGCGGGCCGTCGCACCAGCCTCGCGGTGGACGAGATCGTCCTCGTCGACCCGGACGAGCACCGCCTGTCCATCATCGGCCCGTTCAGCCAGCGTCTGCTCGATCACGCCGGCCACCCGGCGAAGGTGCGCACCACCACCTCGCTGGAACAGGGTGTCGAGGGCGCGGCCGCGGTGCTGCTGCAACTCCGGGTGGGCGGCCAGGCGGCCAGAGCTTCCGACGAGACGTTCCCGCTCACCTGCGGGTGCGTCGGCCAGGAGACGACCGGCGCGGGTGGCCTCGCCAAGGCCCTGCGGACCGTGCCGGTCGTCCTGGACATCGCCGACAGGGTGCGTTCCATCGCCGGCGAGGACACCTGGATCGTGAACTTCACGAACCCGGTCGGCATCGTCACCCGCGCCCTGCTCCAGGCGGGCCACAAGGCGATCGGCCTGTGCAACGTGGCGATCACCTTCCAGCGCTGGACCTCCGGCCTGCTGGGCGTCGACCCGTCCAGCGTCGAGCTCGAGCACGTCGGCCTGAACCACCTCACGTGGGAACGCGGCGTCTACGTGGACGGCGTCGACCGCCTGCCGGAACTGCTCTCCCAGCACGCCGAGGGTCTCGCCGAGCACATCGGCATCGACGCCTCGTTGATGCAGCGCCTGAACATGGTTCCCTCGTACTACCTGAACTACTTCTACAACCACGACGAGGTCGTGAAGAAGCAGCTCACCGAACCCCCGCGCGCCGAAGTCGTGGCCACGGTGGAAAAGGAGCTGCTCGACATCTACAGCGACCTCTCGGTCGTGACGAAGCCGGAACAGCTCTCCCAGCGCGGCGGCGCCTACTACTCCGAAGCCGCTGTGCAGCTCGTGCACGCGCTGACGGGCGGTGCCGGCGCCGAGAAGCACGTCGTGAACGTCCAGAACAACGGTTCCCTCCCGTTCCTCCCGGACGACGCCGTGATCGAAGTTTCGTCCACAGTGGACTCCAACGGCGGCGTCGCGCTGCCCGTCCGCCCGGTCGAACCCTCGATCTCCGGCCTCATCTCGCACGTGACCGCCTACGAGTACCTCGCACTGGAGGCCGCGATCCACGGCGGCCGCGACCGAGTGGCGAACGCACTGCTCGCCCACCCGCTGATCGGCCAGCACGCCATCGCGGACCAGCTGGCCGACGAGCTGATCGCGCAGAACCGCGATCTGCTGCCGTGGGTGAAGGGAAACTGAAACTGATGACCGACCGGGTGCTCGCCATCGACGGCGGGAACAGCAAAACCGCAGTCCTGCTGGTAGACGCGGACGGCAAGGTGCTCGCGCAGGTGCGCGGGCCCGGCGCCCCTCCGCAGACAGTGGGCATGAAGCGCGGCCTCGACGTGTTCGAAGGACTGGCACGTGAAGCCGCCGCTCAAGCGGGCCTGTCCCCCGACGAGCCGATCGCCTCGCACACAGCCGCCTACCTCGCGGGTGCCGACCTGCCCCGCGAGGAGGAGGACCTGACGCGAGAGATCAGCAAGCGAGGCTGGTCTCCTTCAGTTGTCGTCGGCAACGACACCTTCGCCCTGCTGCGCTCCGGTACGGCCTCCGGCGTAGGCGTGGCGGTCGTCTGCGGCGCAGGCATCAACGCCGTAGGCGTAGCGGCCGACGGCCGCACCCACCGCTTCCCCGCCCTGGGCCAGATCTCCGGCGACTGGGGCGGCGGCGGCCACCTGGGCGAGCAGGCCCTCTGGCTGGCCGTCCGAGCCGAAGACGGCCGGGGCAAGCCCACCGAACTGCTCCCCGCCCTCCTCTCGTACTACGGCGAGACCTCGATCTCCAACGTCGTGGAAAAACTCCACTTCGAGGAAATCAAGTTCGACCCGCACCCCCTCAGCCCGATCCTCTTCGAGGTGGCAGCCGCGGGCGACGCCGTGGCACAAGCAGTGGTCGACCGCCTCATCGAGGAGATCGTCCTGCTCTCCACCGTCTCGCTGAAGAAACTCGACCTCGTGGACGAAGCCGTGGACGTGATCCTGGGCGGCGGCGTGATGACCGGCACAGGCGAAGCAGTCCTGGCCCCGATCCGCCACCAGATCCTGGATGTGGCCCCACTGGCCCAGGTCCGCGTGGTCGACCTCCCCCCGGTAGTCGGCGCCGCACTACTCGGCCTCGACACCATCGGTGCCTCGCCGGGCGCAGAGCTGAGGCTGCGCTCGGCCTACGACGATCACCAGCCCACAACTGCGTCCACTTTGGACGTGGTGGCCAGCGGCTGACACAGACCCCGTCTCAGGGGGTAGATCGGCGGCGGCGCCCCCTGAGACGGTCCCAACCCCACTGCTCGGGGCAGATCGGCGGCGGCGTCCCGAGCAGTGGTCCCACCCCTTTCCGAGGGGGAGCTGATCGGCGGCGGCGCTCCCCCTCGGAAAGGTCCCACGGCCCCCGCAGCGACATCACGCGCCGATGTCGCTGCGGGGGTTTTCCACGTTCGAGGTCGAAGGTGTGCTCGAAGGCGCCACGGACGAAAGCTCCGGCAAGGACACCGAAGGCACCACTGTCGTCCCCACCACGCTTGCCCGCGGCTCCGCACCTTCCGGCGTGACCACCGGATTCGAATGCGGTGGCGGTGTGACCACCACCCGAGGCGCGGAACTGGACGGCGCCACCTTCACCGCGGACGGCACCGGCGTGAACTCCATGGGCGGCTCATCCCCACCCAGCTGCGCCACCTCAGGCTCATCAGCACCCGCCCCAGACGGCCCAGGCACAGTCACCACCCCTGTGGACATGGCCACCCCAGCCAGAACCCCGGCTGTGAGAAGCGCGACACCCAACGAAACGGTAGGAAGCGGCAAACCAGAACGCACCCGGCAGAAACTAGCGACCAAACAAGACGAACCCGGCGGATCACCCCGGATCAGGCTCAAGCTCCACTCGATCGAGTGGTAAAAGAATCGTCACCTACAGCGACAAAACCTACGATGCCGTAACCGACGGTGGCGTAACCACCAGTTGGTTGTGCATGCTAAGCAGTCGCCTGCGATCGGGAGCCGCAAGCGAACAGCTCGGGGTGGGCAAGGACGGACAGGAAGTCGCAAGAGTAGGGGGAACGCACGTGCTGCTGCGATGGAACAGTCTCGTATCCCTGGGGGACAGCTTCACCGAGGGCATGGACGACCCGGGCCCAGGAGACACCTACGTCGGCTGGGCAGACCGCCTGGCCGGAATGATCGCCCAGAAGGCACCTGACTTCAGGTACGCCAACTTCGCGATCAGAGGCAAGATGCTGCAGGAGATCATCGACGAGCAGGTCCCGCTCGCGATCTCCCTCAAACCGGACCTCGTCACGTTCTGCGGCGGCGGCAACGACATCATGGTCCCGAACAGCGACCCGGACGCCCTGGCCGAGGTCTACGAGGTAGCGGTAGCGGACCTCAGGGCCGCAGGAAGTGACGTAGTCATCTTCACGGGCTTCGACACAAGATCCACCCCACTCCTCAGGAGCCTCAGGGGCAAGATCGCCATCTACAACACCCACCTGTGGTCGATCGCCGAGCGCTACCACTGCCGCATGGTCGATCTCTGGTCGATGCACGCACTGCACGACCGTCGCGCGTGGAGCGAGGACAGGCTGCACCTGTCCCCGGAGGGCCACCAGCGGGTCGCACTGAGGGCGGCGGAAGTGCTCGGACTGGCGGACGACCACGCGTGGGACGCGCCGTGGCCCGCGCTCGAGCAGGCGGACTGGGTCACCCAGCGCAAGGCCGACCTGAAGTGGGCGCGCGAGCACGTGGTGCCGTGGATCGGCAGGACGCTGCGAGGCGAGTCGATGGGTGACGGCCTGGCACCGAAGCGCCCGGAACTGTTGCCACTCGCCCGCTGTACCGAAGAGAACTTCCAATAAGCAGAAACGGCCCGACCGGCAAACTCCCCCGAATGCCGGTCGGGCCTCTTCAGCGCAGGCGCCTTACCCCCTCGGTAATCCCCCAATCGGCGGCCTGCACGTCCAACATCCCATTTTTTGGGACCAGACGACTAAACAGCGGCTAAACCTCGGACGACAGCGAGTCCAAAGCGGCCCGCACCTCGACCGCACGAGCCGAGTTGACCTGCGCGTACAGGCGCAAAGCCTCAGTCAATTCCGCTGCCGCAGCAACCCATTCCGCCCGCCGGAGCAGCACCCCGCCGAGCACCTGGCGGCCAAAACCCTCCAGGTACGTCACCTCGGCGACGGCGGCCTGGTCGACGACCTGGCGGGCCAGCGACTCGGCCTGGTCCAAAGAGCCGGCTTCGAGCGACAGCTCGGCCAAGTTGGCCAGGCCGCGGATCAACGCCACCTGGTCACCGGAACGCCGGTACACCTCGACGGCGTGAGCCTGGTGCTGCAGAGCCACGTCCACGCGTCCACGAGCCTGTTCGACCTGCGCCACGTTGTTCAGCCCGTGGCCCTCACCGACGACGTCACCGGACTGCTGGGCGAGCTGCACCGACTCCCAGAAGTGCAGCAACGCCTCGTCGTGGTGCTTCAGGCGGAACAGCACGTCCGCGAGCTGGGCGAGCGTCAGCACCAGGTACTGGCGCTCGCCCATCTCGGTCGCGATCCGGTGCGCGCGGCGAGCGTCCGGCAGCAGGACGGGACGTCCCAGCCGGGCGTTCGTCGTGTAGGTCGTGTCCAGCATGAGGACCTGGCCGAGGCGGCTCCCGGTCACCTCGGCCGCGGCCAGGCCGAACCCGACCAACGCCACCCACTCCCCGGTGAGTGCGCGCGCGGTCGCGTAGGGGTGCAGCATCCGCACCAGCTGCCACACCTGGTCGTGCAGGCCCGATTCAGCGGCCGCGTGGACGACCGCGACGATGTTGGGCCACTCCTGGTCGAACCAGTCGATCGGGTCGCCGAACGCCGGCAGCGACGTGGACCCGTTGTCCCCCAACGCGAAGTCCAGGCCATCGCGCGCCGGTCGGATGGCACGGCGGACGTGGTCGCACGCGACGAGGTAGTAGTTCACCAGGCGCCGCAACGAGTCCAGGTCGGAACGGCCTGCTCCCCGCACGTACAACCGCACCAGCTCGTGCATCGTGAACCCGTCCGGCCACGGCTCGACCAGCAGGTTCACCTCGACGAGCTGGGCCAGTCGCGAACGGGCGGACTCCAGCCGGATCCGGGTCAGGGCGGCGACCGCGTGCGACGACATCCAGCGGCCGGGCGCCAGGCCGACGGACTGGAAGACCTCGCCCAGTTCGGACGGCAGGTCGCGGGTCGACAGGTCAAGCGCCCGCGACACCCCCACGCCTGCCTCAGGTAGGTCCAAGCCACGCAGCCGGTGCCCGTCGTCGGCCAGCTCCCCCACCAGCTCCTCGACCGTCCACTCAGGACTGATAACCAGCTTCGCCGCAGCCACCCGCAACGCCAGCGGCAACCCACCGCAAAGCTCAGCCAGCTTGCGGGCAGCCACCGGGTCCTCCGCGGACAACGGCCTCCCCAGCACGTCGTCCACCAGCTCCCGCGCGGCCTCGTCGTCCAACGGGCCGAGCTTGCGCACCCGAGCGCTGTTCGTGACGACCAGCCGCTCCATGTGCGAGCGCGACGTCACCAGCACCACCGAGCCGGAACCCGGCGGCAGCAACGGTTGCACCTGCTCGAAGCCCGTCGCGTCGTCCAGCACCACCAGCACACGGCGGCGGTTGAGCAACGACCGGTACAGCCCGACGCGGTCCTCCACGCCCACGGGCACACCATCGGCCGGAACGCCCAGCGCCACCAGGAACCTGGTCAGCACCTCGCCCGGCTCGGTGTCGCCCAGAGAAGCGAACAGCACACCGTGCGGGAACATCTCGGAGTTCTCGTGCCCCCACGTGATCGCCAGAGCACTCTTGCCCACCCCAGGAGCACCGGTCAGCACGACCACAGTCGTGCCCAGCAGGTTCCGAGCAGCACAGACGTTGTCCAGCCAGGCGATGTCGTCAGCTCGGCCGAACAAGCGCGAAGCAGAAGCAGGCAACAAAGCAGGAGCGACGATCCCGGCACGCGGCGCGACAGGACGTGACTCGACCGGGCCGATCAGCGACAACGCGGGGTCGTCGCGCAGCACCTGCTCCTGCAGCAACCGCAGCTGCGGCCCGGGATCGATGCCCAGCTCCTCGCTCGCACGACGCTGGAACCGCTGGTAGACCTCCAGAGCGTCGGCCCGCTGCCCGGACCGGTAGAGCGCCCGCATGCTGTGCGCCACCAGGCGTTCGCGGTACGGGTACTCGGTGCACAACCCCCGCAGCTCACCCACGAGCTCAAGGTGACGGCCTAGTTCGAGCTCGGCGTCGATGCGTTCCTCCAACGCGGACAGCCGAAGCTCCTCCAGATCAGAGGTCATCGGGTCGCCCGGTACGTCAGCGAGCACCGGCCCGCGCCACAGACCCAGCGCCTCGCGCAGCAAGCCCGCCCTGATGGCGGCGGGCTTGCCGCGGGAAGACGCCACGAGCTGCCGGGCGCGGTGCAGGTCGAGGCGCCACGGGTCGACGGTCAGCTGGTAGCCGGTCGGCGTGGTGCGGATTGTCGCGGAGGCCGACGGGTCGGCCTCCTCCAGCACCTTGCGCAGCCGCGAGACGTAGCCGTGCACGATCGTCCGTGCGGTGGCCGGCGGCGAGTCGGTCCACAGCGCGTCGACGATCTGGTCGATCGAGACGGGTCGGTTCGCCTCGACGACCAGCATGGCCAGCAGTCCGCGCATGCCGCGCCGACCGAGCTGGATCAACCGGCCGTCCGCGAGCACCTGGAGTGGACCGAGCACGCCGAACTCGAGTCCGGTAATGCTGCGCATGCCCCTCCCTCACGCCCGCTGACCTTGTCACTTCAACAGGTGTGCGAGCCGGGGTCTCAGATACAAGTACGGTTCAAGTTCGCGGGACGCTACTGTTCATCCTGTGCCGCGAGATCGGAACTCCGTGGTTGACCGCGGCGCCGGGTGCCTCCTCGGCGGCGCTCTCGGTGATGCGCTCGGCGCGCCTGTGCAGTACCTCGGCTGGGCCGACATCCAGCGCGAACACGGTGCCGAAGGCGTGCTCGCACCACCGAAGCCCGCGCTCTTCACCGACGACACCCAGCTGACCCTCTTCACCGCCGACGGTTACCTGCGCGCCTGGGTGCGCGGGAAGCGCACCGGCGAGTGGGAGCCGTCGGAGATGGTGTGGCACAGCTACCGGCGCTGGCTCGTCACCCAGCAGCAACCGGCCCCCGAGCGGGGCGCGACAGGGCTGCTCGCGGACGAACGGCTGTACGAGAGCCGTTCGCCGGGTTTGACGTGCCTGCGCGCGCTCGCGGCGAACACCATGTCCACACCGACCGATCCGCACAACGAGTCGTCGGGCTGCAACGGCGTCACGCGCACCGCACCTGCGGGTTTCGCGCCTTCCGCGGCGATCGCCTACGACCTGGGCTGCCGGTTCGCGGCGCTCACGCACGGCGGCACGGGCGGCTGGGTCTCCGGTGGCGCGCTGGCGTTGCTGATCCACCTGCTCGCGGTGAAGGGCAGGCCGTTGCGCGAGGCGATCGACCAGGTCATCGGCCGTGTCCTGCGCGACGACACCTACACGGCCACCGTGCTCACCCGCGCCGTGGCGCTGGCGGAGGAGCACGACGGCACCGGCTCGGTTCGCGTCGACCGGCTCGGCAGCGGCTGGACCGGCCCGGAAGCGCTGGCCATCGCGGTCTACACGGTGCTCACGCATCCGAAGCCCGTGCAGTTCGTGGACGCCATGCGCGCTGCGGCGAACCACTCCGGCGGTAGTGACGCCACGGCGGCGTTGACCGGCAACGTCCTCGGCGCTCTCCACGGCACCGAGGCCATCCCGCGCGACTGGTTGAGCGGCCTGGAACTGGTGGACGTGCTGGACGCGATGGGCCGCGATCTGGGCTGCTCCGCGGTGAACCTGGAGTTCGACGAGAACCGCTACGCGTAAAGCGAGTTCGTGCCGGCTTCTCGACGAACTCGCCGCAGTCTGCGGAGCAGCGGCCAAAAACACAGAAAGGGCCCGTCGGCGCGCGCTCCCGAATTCGCTCGCCGACAGGCCCTCTCGCACGAGTAGTTGGTCAACAGCAGGCCGGGTCTTGCCCCGAGCGCGAGAGCCGATCCAGCTCTTGATCAACGAATCCGTGCCCCGGAGTCAAAGCTCCGTTGGGCGGGCATGTTAACAGATGTGTACCGGAAGTCCAGGACTGCGGAAGACCCGACGATCTTCGTCGACGATGAAGACCTCGCAGTCCTCCTGCGACGCTGCCCACTCGATCCCGTCCCTGCCCAGCGCAAACGCTGCTGTGGCAGTGGTATCGGCGATGGCGAGATCGTCCGCGAAAACCGTGACCGAAAGAATTCCCGTGACGGGGTTACCGGTACGGCCGTCCAGGATGTGCCGGCCGCGTTCGTACAACGCTGACGTGGCAACAGCTCCGTCCCGCACACCAAGAACGACACAGAGTTGATCAGCGATGTCGGGGTGCCGAACGCCCACGCGCCAAGGCTTTCCGGTTTCGGGCTCGCCGGCCGTCACGACGTCGCCACCGGCGTTGACGCAGAACGTCGTCGCCCCGCCCTCGCGCAGGATGTCGGCGGCGCGCTGCACGGCCCAGCCCTTCACCACGGCGCACGGATCGAGCCCGCGCCCCGGCACCTGAGCGGTGAACGCGCCGCCGGTCGACTCCTCGTACCAGTCGCACAGCGAGAGGACCTCGACCAGGTCCGGGGTGAGCTCTTCCCTGGTGAGCTCACCCCGGTCCAGTCTCGACACCTCGCTGTCCGGCTTGAACGGCGAGAACTGGGCGTCCGCTACGCGGAGCCAGGCGAACGCCCGTTCGGCCAGGGCGGCGTCCCCGTCACGCAGGTCCACCGAGATCGGCAGGCCCATGATCTGCTCGACGCCCCGGAACGACATCGCTACTGCGCTCCGTCGAGAGCGGCCTGCAGCGACTGCTTGTAGCCCTGCGAGGTCGCGGTCGCGCCGGACACCGTGTCGATGTCCGCGCTCTGGGCCTTCAGCGTCTCCTGCTTCAGGATCGGCAACGCCATCCGCGTCGGCTCGCTGTTGGGCGCACGCACGGCCTTCACGTCGGTGATCTTGGTGCCCTGCAACGTGACCTGCACCTGCACGGTGCCTTCCGAGGTGTTCACGGCCGGGCCGTTCACAGTGCGGGTCTGAGCCTGCTGCTGGGTCGGCTGTTGTTGCTGGATGGTCGGCGCGGCACCGGACGTCTTGGGTGCCGCGCTGGTCGTCTTGGGTGCGGTCGTGGTCTGCGGTTGAGTTTCCGGCGCGGCGACCTCGCTGATCTCACCCTCGTGAGCCGGACCCGGCGAGTACAGCCAGACCGGGACCAGGCCCGCAACACTCAGCGCCAGAACGGGAATTGCCCTCTTCACGTCGTCGACCTCTCAGTTGGCCAGCGCGAAGCGCTCGGCGTGGACCTGGTTGCCGGGCACTCCCAGTTCGTCGAGGCTGCGCACCACGGCGTCGGTCATGCCGTTGGGGCCGCAGATGAACACGTCGCGGTCCAGCACGTCCGGTACCAGCGCGTTGATGTTCTCCGGGCCGAGCAACGGGCCGTTCGCGGTGATCGTCTTCGAGGACCCGGTGACCAGGCGCAACACCGCGCCCTTGGCTCGCGCGAGGCCTTCGAGCTCGCGCAGCAACACGGCTTCGCGCGGGTCGGTGACCCGGTAGAGCACCACGACGTGCCCCTTGATCTCCTCCAGCAGCGCGCGGATCGGCGTGACACCGACACCACCCGCCACGAGGAGCGCGTTCTGCTTGGTCTGGTGCATGGTCGTGAAGGCGCCGTACGGGCCCTCGGCGAACACACGCGTGCCGACCTTGAGGTTGCGGATGTCGGCGCTGCCGGTGCCCAGTGCCTTCGCGGTGAGCCGCAGGTACTTGCCGTTCGGCGCCGCGGACAGCGAGAACGGGTTGGCCTGCCACCAGCGGTCCTTGGTCAGGAAGCGCCACAGGAAGAACTGACCGGCCTTCGCGCCCAGCTGGTCCAGGTCCTTGCCCTCGATGTAGACCGAGACGACGTTGTGCGCCTCCGACACGACCGCGGCGACCCGGAACTGGTGGCGCCAGTTGCGCCAGAACGGGAGCACCAACCGTCCGATCACGACAGACCCGATGGCGAACGCCCAGAGGGCCCACCAGTAGCCGGTGGCGAGCGCGGACTTGCGGAACGTGCTGCCGACCGCGACCTGGTGCGTGAACGCCAGGAAGATCGCGATGTAGGTGTACAGGTGGATGAAGTGCCAGGTCTCGTACGCCAGCTTGCGCCGGGCGAACCGGGCCGACACCACGCCGACGACCATGATGATCGTCCACGCCACGAGCGCGCGGAGGATGCCTTCGAGCTCGGTGGCCTGCCGGATGATCTCCGCGATCGGGCCGTCGTCCCCCGCGTTGCCGAACGCGATGAAGGTCAGGTGGCCGATCAGCATCCAGAAGATCGTGAAGCCGACCCAGCGGTGCCACGAGGTCAGCTTGTCCATGCCGAGCCTGCGGTCGAGCCACGGCAGCCGCGCGACCAGCAGCAGCTGGAACGCCATCGCCAGCGCGCCGTAGAGCCCGGTGAGCCGGCCGAAGTTGACCAGCTTGTTCGAGCCGACGCCGGCCGAGTTGAACAGGTACGTCACGAACGCCGCGTTGGCCAGGAGGAACGCGTAGAGGCCGGCTTTGGCCAGCACCTTGTGCGGCGTCGCACGGCCGGCCGGAGCCGGTCGCACGGGTTGCTGCAGGGTGGTCGTCACGGCGGGCTCCTCGGTCAGGGCGGTCTGGTGTCGGTCTCTCTGGCGGTCGTTCTCGATCCTTGGCGTTCGAGCTGTAGCTCCCCTGTGCACGCGCTGTCGACTTCCTGTCGATCGAGCGAGGTGAGCTCCAGGTGACGCACCATGAGCACGTGGACAAGGGGAACTCGGTTCGATTGCTCGTCGTCGACGACGAGCCGCACATCGCTGACCTGGTCGCGACGGTCGCCCGGTACGAGGGCTGGCAGGCCGCGACCGCGCTCAACGGCGAGGAGGCCCTGAGGGAGGCCGCCGAGTTCCAGCCGGACATCGTCGTGCTCGACCTCATGCTGCCTGACCTGGACGGATTCACCGTTCTTGATCGGATGCGCGCGGCCGGAGCGATGGTCCCCGTGGTGTTCCTGACGGCTCGTGACGGCACCGCGGACCGTGTGGCGGGACTCACTCGCGGCGGCGACGACTATCTCGTCAAACCGTTCTCGGTCGAGGAGCTGATGGCGCGCCTTCGGGCCGTGCTGCGCCGCTCGACAGGTCCGTCGTGGAAGCGTTCTGTGCTGAAGGTCGCCGACCTCGTGATGGACGAGGACACGCGCGAGGTCCGCCGCACGGGCAAGTTGGTGACCCTCACGCCGACCGAGTACGAGCTGCTCCGGTACCTCATGCGCCGCTCACCGGCCGTGCTGACGAAGGCCCAGATCCTCGACCACGTGTGGGAGTACGACTTCGGCGGCCGCTCCAACGTGGTCGAGCTGGTCATCTCCCACCTGCGCCGCAAGCTCGACGACGGCCGAGAGCCGTTGATCCACACCGTGCGCGGTGTGGGGTACGTGCTCCGCCGAGCCGCGGAATGAACAAGCAGCTCCGCCTCGGCACGAGGCTCGCACTGGGCTTGGGCGCACTGGCGCTCGCGGTGTTCGCGATCGTCGGCGCCGTCATGGTGACGTCGATGAAGACGTTCCTCGACAAGCGGCTCGACGACCAGATGGCGATGAGCCAGACCGGCGCGTCCCACGACGTCGAGTACTACGGCAAGGTCACCAAGCTCCCGCCGACCTGGTTCGCGGTCGTCTACAAGATGGAGAACGGCGAGCTGCGCCCCCAGCCGGGCGACCAGCAGCCGGACGACCGCGAGGAGTTCGACGCCATCGCGAAGAGGTCGCTGACCACCGAGAACTTCGAGACCGAGTACCTGCGCGACGACGGCAAGTTCCGGCTGCGCGCGTGCCCGATCAAGGTCAACGAGATCGTGCTGGTCAGCGCCGCCCCCATGAACGACAGGGACGGCACGATCTCCCAGCTGATCACCGTGAGCGTGGCGGCGTTCCTCGCCGCCCTGGTCACGCTGGTCGTCGGCGGTCAGGCGCTGTTGCGACGAGGTCTGCGGCCGCTGTCGGACATGGCCGACACCGCGCACGACATCTCCTCGCAGGACCTGACCGACTCGGCCGACCTCACCGTGCGCGTGGACGGCGACGGCGGCGGTGTCGAGGTCGACGAGCTGCGCGAGGCGTTCAACAAGATGCTCGCGCACATCGACACTTCTCTGGCCGCGCGCACGGCCGCAGAGCAACGACTGCGGCGGTTCATCGCCGACGCGTCGCACGAGCTGCGCACGCCGCTGACGTCGTTGCGCGGCTATGCGGACCTCTTCCGGTACGCCGCGGCCAACGAGCCGGGCGAACGCGAGAAGCACCTGGAGAAGCTGCGGTCAGAGGCGTCGCGGATGAGTGTGCTGCTCGACGACCTGTTGTTGTTGGCACGCCTGGATTCCGCGGAGTCCGAACCGCCGCTGCGCCCCGAGGAGCTCGACCTGGCGCAGATCGCCGAGGCGGCAGGAGATGCCTTCCGCGCAGCGCGCCCGTCGCACTCGTTGGAGATCGACGCCGACACGGTGACCATGCGCGCGGACGCCACCCGGTTGCGGCAGGTGCTCGACAACCTGCTGACCAACGCGGCCGTGCACACGCCCGCCGGAACCGCGGTGGCGGTGCGGGTGCGGTCCGAGAACGGCTGGGCGGTGGTGCAGGTGAGCGACACCGGGCCCGGCATCCCGGCAACCGACCAGGAGCGGATCTTCGACAGGTTCTACCGCGTGGACAACTCGCGGACCCGCCAGCGCGGCGGCAGCGGCCTGGGCCTCGCGGTGGTGCAGTCGCTGGTGCGCGCCCACGGCGGCACGATCGACCTGACCAGCCGGCCGGGCGCCACGACCTTCACGATCCGGCTCCCCCGCCGGCTGCGCTAGCTCTTCGGCGTCTGCAAGTACCACCAGCTTCGTGCTGGCGGTACTTGCAGACGCCCCAACTCAGTCCGCCTGGGAGCTGGTGGCCCAGAGGTCGATGCCCGACTCGACGGCGTGCTTGTCGATCTCGGCTAGCTCGTCGTCGGTCAGCGGCGGCGCCTGCAGTGCCGCGAGGTTCTGCTCCAGCTGCCCCACCGACGACGCGCCGATCAACGCGGACGTGACGCGCGGGTCGCGGATCGTCCACGTCAGCGCGAGCTGCGCCAGCGACTGGCCACGCGAGGCGGCGATGTCGTTCAGCGCCCGGATCCGGCCGAGGTTCTCGTCGTTCAGCAGGTCCGTCGACAGCGACTTGTTCTGCGCCGCACGGGAGTCCGCCGGAACGCCGTCGAGGTAGCGGTCGGTCAGCATGCCCTGCGCGAGCGGCGAGAACGCGATGCAGCCCGCGCCGACCTCCTCGAGCGTGTCCAGCAGCTCCGGCTCGATCCAGCGGTTGAGCATCGAGTAGCTCGGCTGGTGGATCAGCAACGGCACACCAGCGGACCGCAGCAGTTCGGCGGCCTCCCGGGTCTTGGCCGGCGAGTACGACGAGATGCCGACGTAAAGCGCCTTGCCTTGCTGCACGGCGCTGACCAACGCGCCCATCGTCTCCTCGAGCGGAGTCTCCGGGTCGAACCGGTGCGAGTAGAAGATGTCGACGTAGTCCAGACCCATCCGGGTCAGCGACTGGTCGAGCGACGACAGCAGGTACTTGCGGCTGCCCCACTCCCCGTACGGACCGGCCCACATGTCGTAACCGGCCTTGGTCGAAATGACCAGCTCATCACGGTACGGCCTGAGATCATCGGAGAGGATCTGCCCGAACGTGACTTCCGCCGAGCCATAGGGCGGCCCGTAGTTGTTGGCGAGGTCGAAGTGCGTGACACCGAGGTCGAACGCCCGCCGCGCGATGCCGCGGCCGAGCTCGTACGGCCTGTCGCCGCCGAAGTTGTGCCACAGACCGAGCGAGATCGCCGGCAGCTTGAGACCGCTGCGGCCAGTCCGCCGGTAAGTCATCTGGTCGTAGCGCGCGCTATCCGCGAGGTAGGACATGGTGCCCACAATGTCACGTCCTAGTGAGACAGAGCAGGACATGAAACGCGCCGCCGAGGCCGGTGAGATCCTCCGCCTCGGTCGTCGCCACGACAACGTGCTGCGCGCCCAGGCCATCCGCGACCTGCTGCGCTCGGGCAGTGTCGACCCGCGCGGAATCCTGGTGGTCGGTGCACGCGTCACCGGTGCCCTCGACCTCGACTTCATCAGCACCTCGACGGCCCTGCAGCTGGACGACTGCGTGTTCGAGGAACCCCTCTCGATGCACGACACCGAACTGCCGGCGCTGTCGCTCGACGGGTCCACGCTGCCGGGACTGCACGCGGAGAACCTGCGCACCCGCTACCTCACGATGCGGGGCACGCGCTGCACCGGGATCGTCGACCTCGAGAACGCACGGATCGACGGTTCACTGCTGCTGTCCGGCGCGACCGCGTTGCCGTTGTTCGCCACCGGCCTGCACGTCAGCCGGAGCGTGCAGGCCGACCGGTTGTACGCGAGCCGGGTCTGGCTCGACAGCTGCGACATCGGCGGTGAGGTGTACCTCCACGAGGCGGTGATCGTCAGCGAGGACGGTCTGGCCCTCGTCGCCAACAACGCGACCATCGGCGGGGACCTCAACCTCAACAACGCCTTCGTCAAGGCGAGCGGCGACAGCGCGGCAGTGCTGCTGACCGATGCCACGGCGAGGAACCTGCGGATGTCAGGGGCCGTGCTGCGCAGCGCCGCGGGCACGGCCCTGCTCCTCGACGGCGCGCAGTTCCAGCACGAGGTGCGGCTCAACGCGTTCGACGCTCGCTCGAACGGCGACGACACGGTCCGCATGGTCGACACGCACATCGGCGCTGGTCTCGTCGTCAACGGATCGGTGCGCAACGACCACGGCCAGGCCTTCGTGCTCCACCGCACGAAGGTGGGCGCGAGCATCACGATCACCAACGCCACGATCGAGTCGAACAGCAGGCTGTCCACCGTGGACCTCATGGACGCGGTGGTGAACGGTGAGCTCGTCATCGAGTCGAGCGAGCTGGTCAACCGCCGCAGAGGGCACGAGCTCGAGCTGTCCGGCACGAAGGTGGGCAACCTGCTCTCGCTCGGTGAGGAGGAGTTGATCGAGGCCCCCTGGTTCAGCCTGGCGCTCGACGGACTGACCTACCCGAACCAGCCGCAGGACACCGATGTGTGGCTCCGGATGCTGCGCGATCACACGTTCACCTACGAAGCCCAGCCGTACCAACAACTTGCGGCCGTGCACCGCGCCGCCGGCCACGAGCACACCGCGCGCAAGGTGTTGATCGCCCAGCAACGCGACCTCCGCCGCCGCGGCGACCCCGGCAACAAGCTCTGGCACTGGTTCCTGGGAGTCACCCTCGGCTACGGCTACAAGCCCTCCCGAGCGGTCGCCGGACTGCTCGTCACGTTCGTGCT
>JAVXWK010001120.1:0-3750 GCA_032230575.1 Pseudonocardiales bacterium
CAGCGCCTGCTGTTCTCCGCGACGCTCGACGGCGACGTGGACAAGCTGGTCCGCCAGTACCTGCACAACCCGGTGACGCACTCGGTGGCCCCGGCCACCGCCAGCGTCACGACGATGGAGCACCACCTGCTGTTCGTGTCCGCCGAGGACAAGCAGAACGTGGTGAACGAGGTGGCCGCGCGCGAGGGCCGCACGATCATGTTCGTGCGCACCAAGCACCACGTGGACCGCCTGGCCAAGAAGCTGCGTTCGATGGGCGTCAACGCCGGAGCGCTGCACGGCGGCAAGGCGCAGAGCGCGCGCACCCGCGTGCTCGGCGACTTCCGCGATGGCACCATGCCGGTCCTCATCGCGACCGACGTGGCCGCCCGCGGCATCCACGTGGACGACGTCTCGCTGGTCGTGCACGTCGACCCGCCGGCCGACCCGAAGGACTACCTGCACCGCGCCGGTCGTACGGCGCGCGCCGGCCAGTCCGGCACGGTCGTCACGCTGGTCACGCACGACCAGCGCCGCGCCGTCCAGGGCATGGCCGCTCGCGCGGGCATCCGTCCGGAGAGCACGAAGGTGCGCCCCGGTGACGACGACCTGGTCCGCATCACGGGTGCTCGCATCCCGAGCGGTGAGCCGATCATCGAACGCGAGAAGCCGGCCCGTCGCGGTGGCGCCGGTGGCGGTCGTCGCTTCGGTGCTCCGGCCGCCGGTGGTCGTGGCGAGTACCGCGGTGGCTCCGGCCGTCGCACGGAAGGCGGCGAGTTCCGCGGTGGACCGCGCCGTTCGGCAGGTGAGGGTGGCGGCGCCCCGCGCCGCTCGGAGCGTTCCGAGGGTGGCCGTGCATTCGGCCGCACCGGGGGCGCCGGCCGTCCGCGCCGGACTCCGCAGCACTGACACAGCACCAGAACACGGTTGAAGGCCGCCTCTCCCGCACAAGGGGGAGGCGGCCTTCGCCGTATCTGCGGGATCAGCCTGCCCGGCGGTCCATCAGCGGCATCAGGTCGAGCGCGGGTTCGGCGAACCAGGCAGCGGCACGCTCCTGTTTCTCCGCACGAACCGCACGCGGCAGCTGGTCGGCCACGACGTCGCGCACGAGACCGTGGCGGAAGCCGTACTCGATCTCACCGGTCTCGCTGTTGCGACCCTGACGACGCAGGAAGTCCCGCTGCTCCAGCAGTTCCAGCGCCTTGGCCACGTCACCGGGATCGCGTCGACCGGTCGCCGCCACCGCACCGGGAGACACGAGGTCGCCCACGACCGCGGCGTCGCCCAGCACCGCCTTCACCGCGAACGGCAACGAGTCCAGCTGAGTCGTGATCACGCTGCGAACCGAAGGTGGAACCGGCAGCGCGCCGTCGTTGTGCAGGCACGGCATCCGCGGGTCGGACACCATCCTGGCGTACTCGGTGGCGAACAACGGGTTGCCGCCGACGCACGAGACCAGCGCCTGCCACAGCTCGCCGGACAGCTCCCTGGCCTCCAGCAACGAGTTCAGCAGGCTGCGGGTTCCGTTGTGCGACAACGGTTCCAAGCTGATGGTGGTGGCGTTGCGCTTGCCGCCGAACCACGATGGACGGCGCTGCAGCAACTCGGGCCGAGCGGTCGCGATCACCAGCAGTGGTACCGAACCGGCCTGCTCGCTCAGCTCCTCCACGAAGTCGAGCACGACGTCGTTGGCCCAGTGCACGTCCTCCAGGAAGACGACCAGCGGACCGGAGTCCGCGATCTCCTCCAGGAACCGCCGCCACGCCGGGAAGTCGGCGGAGACGTCAGGAGAACCCGACGCCAGACCCGCCAGGCTCGAGTGCAGCCGGTCCGCGAGCTCGCCGACACCGACGAGCGAGGTGAGCGCGTCGTGCAGGGCCTCGGGGGAGGAGAAGCCCTGCACGACGCCGGACAGCGGGCCGTAGCCGTGGTCGTCGCCGAACGCCGTGGCCGTGCCGCGCAGGATGGCGGCAGGAGAGGTGCACGCGGCGCCCAGTTCGTGAACCAGCCGGGTCTTGCCCACACCCGCCTCGCCGAGAACGGTGACGAAATGCGGGCGGCGGCGGTCCCGCACCTCCTCCAGAAGCCCTTGCAGCACAAAGAGTTCACGTTCGCGTTCGACGAACGGCACGGAAGCCTGCGCACGGCGGGTCGCGCCACTCGGGGGGACGCACGAGATCGCCTGCCAGCCACCGGTCGGGGCCGGGTCGGCGGCCCACGTCACGGAGGACCCGGCGTCACAGGTCGCGGTGCAGGCACGCACGGCGCCCAGCGGTGCGAGCGCCATCAGCTGACGGCACTGGTCCAGCAGCACGCCCGAAGCTGACGGCGTGCCGGACGCGGGCAGGCGTACCAGGGCGTCACCCGTGGCCACACCGATCTGCACGTCCGCGACCGAGCCCAGCCGGTCGCGGATCGCCAACGCCGCACGCACGGCGCGGTCGGCGTCGTCCTCCGACGTGCGCGGCACACCGAACAGAGCCAGATAGACGGAGCCGACGTTGCCTCCGACGACGCCACCGAGGCGTGCCACCTCGGCGCGCACCACCGCGGTGACTTCCTGGTGCACCTCGTCGACGTCCTCCGGATCGCCGTCGCCGGCCGCGAGACCGGGCTGGGCGGACACCATCACGACGCTGACCAGCTTGCGTTCCACCGTCATCAAGTCCGCGGCAGCGGGCTCCACGACAGGCGGCGGGATCACCACGGGAGCAGGCGCGGGAACAGGCACTGGGACGGGAAGGGCGGGGGGAGGCTGCTGACCGACCGCGAGCAGGTGCCTGCGTTGCACCGACGGCGGCAGGTCCAGCGCGGGAGCGTGGTCGAGGATCGCGCGCTCCAGCTCCTGGAGCTCGCGGCCCGGTTCGAGGCCGAGCTCCTCCACCAGCGCCGCCCTCGTGCGGCGATAGACGCTCAGCGCGTCCACCTGCCGGCCACACCGGTAGAGCGCGAGCATCAGCTGCCCGTTGAGCCGTTCGCGATACGGCTCGACCTCGATCAACGACTCCAGTTCGCCGATGATCTCGTAGTGCCTTCCGCAGGCGAGCTCTGCTTCGAAGCAGTCCTCCTGCGTCGCCAGCCGCCAGTCCTTGATGGCGGTCAGCTCCGGCCAGTTGATGCCGGTCTCCGCAAGATCCGCGAGCACCGGTCCGCGCCACAAGCTCAGTGCCTTGCGGAGCACCTTCGCGGCTGCGGGCCAGTTTCCCGAGGACAGTTCGCCACGACCCTGTTCGGTGAACTGCTGGAAGCGCGACAGGTCGAGGGAGTCGGGGTCCACGCGCAGCAGGTAGCCCGGCGCGTGGGTCAGCAGCAGCGCGGATCCTTCAGGACCGGAACCTTCTGGGCCGCTGCCGTGGGGAGTGAGTACGCCACGCAGCCCGGAGACCGCGTTCTGGAGCATCTTGCGCGCAGTGGGCGGGACGTCCCGCGACCACAGCGCCTGGAGCAGTTTGCTGGTCGCCACCACGCGGTTGGCGTGCAGCAGGAGGAAACCCAGAGCCGCGCGCTGCTTGACGCCGCCCAGTGGCACGGGCATGTCGTCGTCGAGGACTTCCAATGAGCCCAGCAGGTGGAATCGCATGGTTCTGGCCTCCCGCAGAGTGATGTCCGGACGGAGGGGAGTGATCAGCCCCAGGGGGTGTCGTCGTCCCACGGGGTGTTGTCGTGGTCCGGCAGCGACGGGAGCGTGATCGTTTTGCCCCAGGGTGTGTCGTCGTCGGAGGCGCTCAGGCCCTTGCCCCACGGGGTGTCGTCGCTCGCGATGACCTTGCC
>JAVXWK010000245.1:0-5178 GCA_032230575.1 Pseudonocardiales bacterium
AGACCGCGACGCTCGCGCCCAGCAGCGACGGCAGGTAGAACGTGGCCCGGTAGAAGCCGAGCGCCTTCAGCCCGCGGTTGAGCGCGACGGCGACCAGCAGTGCGGCGGCGAGCTTGAGCGGGACCGAGGTCACCACGTAGAGCAGTGTCACCTTGATGGACTGCAGGTAGCGCTCGTCGGAGAACAACCGGACGTAGTTGTCGAACCCGATCCACTGTGGAGCGGTGAGCAGGTTGAACTTCGTCAGCGACAGGTACAGCGAGTACACCATCGGGATCAGCGTGAACGCGAACAGGCCGATCAGCCAGGGCGCGAGGAAGCCGTAGCCCGCGAGGTTGTGCTTGTGCCGCTTGCGTTTGCGCCGCACGGGTGGCGGTGCCTTCTCCGGGACCGGAGGGTCGAGCACGGCAACGCCGCTGTTCTCCGACATGCAGGTCACTCCTGGGACGTCATCGCTGGACCGGTCGGTCGCCTTGTCGATGCCACGCACGGCGCGGTTCCAGTGGTCCGTCCCAGGGAGCTGGAAAGCGCTTTCCGGGACTGTAGGAACCGGTTGTCAGCCTGTCAAGAACATCTTCTGGAAACCTTGTTCCCCAAGGAATGTCCGAAATTTGAGGCTTGACGCCGACCGGGTGAAGAAGTTTACGTTTTAACCAACTAGGCGGGTCCCAGCCGCGACACACACGAGAACGAAGGGGAGGCGACCCACCCCGGCCACGCACGCCCATCACAGCTGACGATCTTGGGCGAGCGCCCCGCGAGGAGTACCGATGACCGCCGCCGCGGTGTATCTGCCGAGCCAGCACGCGAGCGTGCACGACCTGCCTGACGACGAAGAAGAGCTGCGGACGGTGCTCGCCGGGGCGGTGTCCGCGGCGATCGGGCGTCAGCGTCCGGACGGCAACCTCGAAGATCCCGCCGCCGTCGATGACATCGGTGACATGGCGCTCGGCGTGGTGTCGTTGCTGTGCCTGGCCTGGCATCGCGGCGACCGCCGTGATCCCGAAATCGTCGAATCCGTTCGACGCGGGCTGGACTTCGTGCTGGCCGAACGGGTCTTTCGCACCGATAATCCTGGCGAGCCGTTCCTGCACGTGCGCGACACTGGTCTGCCGTACGCGCGCTACGTGCTCGAAGCAGGCGTTCACCCCTTCGGTGACTGGCCGAGCACGGTGTGGGCGTTGCTGCACGCGGTGAACGTGCTGGAGTTCGGCCGCGAGGTGATCACCGGCGAGCAGTGGACCGCGCTCGCCGAGGTGGCGACGGGCTTCTGGCGCTGGCTGACCGAGGCGAGCATGTTCAACCCGCAGCAGACCGCGAACCAGGCGATCGGTGCCGTCGTGGCCGGTTTGACGCTCGGAAGGCTGTTGTCCGAGAAGTCCATCGTGGACGTCGCGATGTTCCTGTACCACAGCGAGATCAGGACCAGACGAGTCGTTGACCGCGAGCTGCGGCTGCCGGTCGAGCACGGCGCCGGGCACGACCAGAACTACCTGCCGATCTCGCTCACGTTCCTGGCGAGGGCCTACCAGGTGAGCGGTGAGAAGTGCTTCCTCGACGACGGTGAGGAGATCGCCCGGCACCTGGAGACACGACTGTCGGCCCGTGGCTTCGACTACGGCGGGCCCCGCTACAGCGAGCAGCACTGCGGTTGTGAGGGCATGCTCGGGCTGCGGTTCTTCAGTGGCCGCATCCAGGCCGAGCTCGGCCGCTACCTCGGCGACCGCCGGGTGGCCTACTACTGCGCCGGCACACCGGGCCTGCCGAGCGGCCACTTCGCCTTCACCACGGTGTGGTTCTTCCTCGACGACAACCGGTGGTACCGCGAGCCGGCCGGAACTCCCGTGCACACGCGTTACTCCTTGCGGCACGGGCAGGTGTCGGTGTCGCTCACCGCGCAGCTCACCCCGTACCTGATCGACGCGGCCGGAACCGCGGTGATCGAGTCGGTCGTCGACCACCAGCACGGCATCGGGCCGCTGGTGCACTACGCCGACGGCAGGAGGATGCTGCTCACCCGCCCGCTCGGCCCTGTCCGCGTGCGCGACGCGGTCGCGGACGGGCTGGGCGCCAAGCTGGTGACCAAGGCCGTGGTGACCTGGGACCAGGTCATGCTCTCCGTGCAGCAGCTGTACGTCACCGACGGCGAGGGCCTGTTCCTGGTCGCGATCCTCGACCGCGCCGCGTTTCCCGTCAACGCCGAGTTGAGTTTCCTCGCCGGACTCCCTTACGCGACAGCGGAAGGCTCGCGGCAACGTCGCATCCGGACGGTCAGCGAACCGGGCGGCGACCCGTTCGATCTCGGTGACGCCTGGCGCGCTCTCGTCACCGGGGGAGCACTGCTCGCGGGCGGACTCGCGCTGAGCTCGGCCGCCGGTCTGCGGGTGGAGAACCCGCCGGACGGCCCCGCGTACTTCAACAACCCGCGGACCGCCGGCATGACCCAGGAACAGCTGTCGTTCTGGCTCGGCGACGACCCCAGGGGATACGGCGACCCGGACGCGGGCTGGCGTCGTGTGATCGCGACCAACCACGTGCTGGCCGACCCGATCGCCGCCACGCCGCACGGGCGAGCCGTCTTCGTCGTCTGCTACGGACCGCAGCCCGTCGCGCTCGAGGTGGCGGCCGAGGAGGTCCCGGACGGCGTGCGGGTGCGCACCCCGTTCTTCACGGCGGTGGTCGGCCACCCGGCCGGTGACGTGGGCGGGGAGCCGGTCCTGCGCATTTCCGCACCGTGAACTGTTAACGCTCACATCTCCTCAACTTCGAGTACGTTCCGGTCTCGTTGCGTATTGTGCACCACAATCCCCGTGCCGCCACAAGTGTCCTTCGAGGACCATTGGGAGCGCTAACATGACCACGACCGCCGACGGGTTCGACCGCAGGACCCTGTTGCGTCGTTCGGCGATGCTGTCCGCCGGCCTGCTGCTCGGCCCGACCGCGCTGGACCGGGCCCTCGAGGCGAGCGCCGCCGAACTGCCCACGGGCGCGGCGCCGTTCGTCGACTCCTACCGCACGAACGTGTTGGCCAACCAGACACCGGAGACCAACGCCGCGGTGCGCGCCCTGTCCGGCATGCAGGACCTGTGGCGCACCGGCAGCAGCTGGGACACCGGAGTCGTGCTCAACCGGAACGTGCTCAGGGCCAACGTCCGCCACGTCGCGCGGATCACCAGGGCACGGACCGCCGACCAGGCCAAGCGAGCGTTCATCGTGGACCGTCAGCACCAGAGCTACAGCGCGATCGGAGGACTCGGCCCGCTGGCCGAGCTGTACAAAGAGGGTGCCAGGGCCGTCACCGGCATCACCTCGGCGCCGGACGGCACCCCGCCGTCCACTGTGGACGACAAGCTGCCGCCGGACGCACCGGCCGGGTCGGCGCTCGGCGCGGGATCACCGGACTCGGCGCTGGGGCAGGTCGTGCTCCTGGTCAACACCGTGCGCGGGAACTTCGCCTCGGGCAACCCGTCGAAGTACGCCTACCAGTACCCGCGGCCGTGGCGGATGACCCCGGACAGCACGGTGGTCCCGACCGGGGAGACCGACGAGTTCGGCTTCCCGGTGTACCGCTCCGAGGTCGTGGTGGCCCCGCAACTGTTGCGCCAGCGCAATCTCAGCCCCGTGGACGACGGTGGCTACCCGAGCGGCCACACCAACGCGCTGCACCTGGCCTGCCTGGCGCTGGCGTACGCGATCCCCGAACGGTTCCAGGAGCTGGTGACCAGGGCGTACGACACCGCCGACACCAGGATCGTGGCGGGCATGCACTCGCCGGCGGACGTGATCGGCGGACGGATCCTGGCGACCGCACTGGCCGCCGCGACGCTGGCCGACCCGCAGAACGCCGCGCTCAAGGCCGCCGCCAGGACCCAGGCGAACGAGTTCTTCCGGCAGCGCGCCGGCGCCGACCTGTTCGAGTACGCGCACTCGGCGGGCATCTCCACCGACCCGTACGCCGACCGCGAGGCCAACGCCCGGCTGGTGGAGCCGTTGTTCACCTACGGGCTGCCCAGGATCGGGCGCCGCGTCGAGATGACCGTGCCGAAGGGTGCGGAAGTGCTGCTGGAGACCCGCCTGCCGTACCTCACCGCGAACCAGCGGCGAGAGGTCCTGCGCACGACCGCACTCCCGTCCGGGCACGCGCTGCTCGACGGCCCCGAGCAGTGGGGCAGGCTCAACCTCTTCGCCGCGGCCGACGGTTTCGGCGCGTTCGAGGCGGACGTGCGCGTCGACATGGACGCGAACCGCGGCGGCTTCCACGCCGCCGACACCTGGCACAACGCGATCGGCGGCTGTGGCGGGCTGGTCAAGAGGGGCACCGGCACGCTGACGCTGGCCGGCACCAACACCTACACCGGCACCACGCGCGTCGAAGGCGGCACGCTCGTCGCCGCCTCGCCGTCCGCACTGGGCAAGGGCGACACCGACCTGCGTGCGGGCACCCTGCGGCTCGACACCGCGGTCCGGGTGCGGGGCTACCGGCAGAGCACTGGAACCACTCTCGCCGTCACGGTGCGGCGGGGAACCTGCGCCGTGCTGACCGCCGCGCACCCGATCAGGCTGGCGAGCGGCTGCGCGCTGGAGATCTCACTGGAGGACGTGCGGGCCGGCGCGGTGGTGCCGGTGCTCGCCGCACCAGGCCTGCTCGGCCGGTTCGCCACCATCACCGTGGCCGGGGGAGAACGCCGGGTGGAGGCCAGGTACAGCCCGGCCGGACTCTCGGTGCGGGTCGTGTCCTGATCGCTTCGACGCCTCAGTCCACAGAGGACTGTTGTCGAAAGTGATGGTCTCCGTTCGACAACGCCGTTCGACGCTGTTCGACACCCTTGCTTGACGCTCGTGAAGCCCCGATGCAGACTCCGGAAAGCGTTTTCCAGCCGACGGGGTCAGGAGTTCATGAGCGCGTTAGACGAACTGCGTCAGCTGCGCCACGGTGGCGTCCAGGTGCGCAAGCGCGACAACAAAGCGGCCTTCTGGTTCCTTGCGCCCTGGTTCGCCGGACTGGTCTTCATCACGGGCGGTCCGGTGCTCGCGTCCTTCGGGCTCGGCTTCACCAAGTACAACCTGATCCAGCCGCCGAGGTTCATCGGGTTCGACATCTTCGCGCGCATCTTCAGCGACGAGCGGTTGCACAACGCCCTGCGGGTCACGTTCACCTATGTGCTGGTGTCGGTGCCG
>JAVXWK010000013.1:0-5487 GCA_032230575.1 Pseudonocardiales bacterium
TCTGGTCGACGACGCGCAGTGGCTCGACTCGATGTCGTCCGCGGTGCTCGGGTTCGTCGCGCGCAGGCTGCTGGCCGAACGGATCGCGCTGGTCTTCGTGCTGCGCGAGAGCAACGACTACCTCGACGGCCTGCCGGAGCTGTTCGTGCGGGGCCTGGACGACGCGGACGCCCGCGCGTTGCTCGAGTCGGTGATCAAGGGGCCGGTGGACGGGCGGGTGCGCGACCGGATCGTCGCCGAGGCCCGCGGCAACCCGCTCGCCTTGCTGGAGCTGCCGCGGGAAGTGGCCGACGGGCTCGACGCCGGGCCGCTGACCAGCCGGATCGAGCAGAGCTTCGTCCGGCAGATCGAACCACTGCCTCTCGACACGCGGCTGCTGTTGCTCACCGCTGCCGCCGAACCACTCGGTGACGCGACCCTGCTGTGGCGCGCGGCCGGGCTGCTCGGGCTGGGCGCGGACCCGGCTGCCGCGGCCGCGGGAACCGGGCTGATCGAGTTCGGCGCACGGGTGCGGTTCCGGCATCCGCTGGTGCGGTCGGCCGTGTACCGGTCCGCGTCCACTGTGGACCGCCAGCGCGTGCACCGGGCACTGGCCGATGTGACCGACGCGGCGATCGACCCGGACCGCCGCGCGTGGCACCGGGCCCAGAGCACCACCTCACCGGACGAGGAGGTGGCGGCCGACCTGTCGAACTCGGCGTCACGCGCACAGGCTCGCGGTGGTCTGCTGGCCGCTGCCGCGTTCCTCGAACAGGCCGCCGTGCTCACCCCGGAACCCGGCCGGCGCGCCGATCGTGAGCTCGCCGCCGCTCGTGCCAAGCGCGACGCGGGTGCGCTGGACGCGTCGTTGCGGCTGCTTTCAGCGGTCGAGGCCGGCCCTCCCGACGAGCGCCGCAGTGCCGAGATCGAGCACCTGCGCGGCCACATCGCGTTCGACCAGCGCCGGGTCGCCGAGGCCGCTCCCCTGCTGTTCAGCGCTGCTCGCCGGCTGACGCCCTTCAACCCCGACCTGGCCCGCGAGACGCACCTGGAAGCGTTGTCCGCGGCGATCTGGGCGGGTTCGCCGTTGGCCGACGCGGCTCGTACCGCTCCCCCGGCGCGCACCCCGCCGTGCGCGATCGACCTGGTGCTCGAAGCCTTGACGACCCGCATCACCAGCGGCTACGCGGAATCCGTGCCGCACATGACCCGTGCGCTGGACGAGGTGCGGGCGGTGAAGGTCGGCGCAGAGGACATCAGCCGCCTGCCGTGGCTCTTCGGCTACCGCGCCGGCGGGATCATCGCGTCGGAGATGTGGGACTTCGAGACGCGGCGCGCGTTCGCCCAGCAGCAGGTCCGCCTGGCGCGTGACGCGGGTGCGCTGGTC
Organism: Pseudonocardiales bacterium; assembly: GCA_032230575.1. Lineage (GTDB taxonomy): Bacteria > Actinomycetota > Actinomycetes > Mycobacteriales > Pseudonocardiaceae > Lentzea. Next base: position 1,367 of record JAVXWK010000013.1, read on the forward strand.
CAGCTGCAGTTCGCGCTGAACTTCCTGGCGGACAACGAACTCCTCGCCGGCGAACCAGCGGCCGCGCAGGCGTTGATCGAGGAGGATCAGCGAATCTCCGAGGTCACCGGCACGCCGCCGGTCGGCTACGCGGTGCTGCTGCAGGCCGCGTACCGGGGCGAGGACCTGGCGACTTCTGTTGGTGCGCAAGCACGTGCCGACGGGCAGGGACGCCTGGCCACCATCGCGGACTGGACGTCGTCGATTCTCCACAACGGACTCGGCCGCCATGACCTGGCCCGCGACGCCGCACTCCGCGTGTCCGACTCGCTGGTCTACACGTGCCTGGCGACCTCGGAACTGGCCGAGGCCGCCTCTCGCACGGGTGATGCTTCCCTGGTCGCCGAAGCCTTGGAGCGCTCGTCGGCTTGGGTCGACACCGGCTGGTCGTCGGGCATCAAGGCCCGGCTGCGCGGGTTGAACGGAGACGCTGCCGGCTTCCGCGAGTCGATCGACCACTTCGCGGGCACGGGTTTGCGCACCGAACTAGCCCGCGCGCACCTGTTGTACGGCGAGTGGCTGCGCCGTGAGGGCCAACGCGTCGAGGCACGCGACCACCTCCGCACGGCCCACGAGATGCTGACTGCATGTGGCATGCCGACGTTCGCCGATCGGGCCTGGCGGGAACTGCAGGCCACCGGTGAGACGGCTCGCAAGCGCACCGCCGAGCCCACCGACGAGCTGACCGCGCAGGAATACCAGATCGCGAGGCTGGCGCGCGAGGGCTACTCGAACCCGGAGATCGGAACTCGCCTGTTCATCAGCCCGCGCACGGTGGAATGGCACCTGCGCAAGGTGTTCGGCAAGCTCGGCGTGACCTCGCGCCGCCAGCTCCGCGACGCTGCTTTCTAGTCCCACTTCACGGCGGTCAGCGGTGCCGCGTCGTTGATCGCCTGCGCGGAGTGCCACGTGCCGCCTTCCAGACCACCGAGGTCGGTGGCGGCCGCGTGTGCGGGCGTCGTGGCGACGACCGTCGCCAGAAGTGCTGCGGACAGGGCGAAGCCCAGCCGTCGACTCATCAGTAACCCCCCAGAGTTCACAAATCGAGCACGGCTACCGTAACCGGACGGCACCCGGTCTGGCCAGCGGGTCAGCTCACACCGTGATCACCGGGGCAGTGGACGGGCCGCGTGGCCCGTCCACTGTGGACCTTCAGCTGCCGGGTCAGTTTCCTGCGGCCAGCCAGTCCTTCAGGCTCGTCGCCTGCAGCTGCGCACCCTCGTTCGGCACGAGCTGCTTGCCGGTCAGCAACGTGCCGAAGTACTTCGCCCGCGGGTCACCGACGACGTCGCGCGAGTCGTTGCGGGCCTGCAGAACCGTGCGAACCCAGCCGTCCAAAGTGAACTCGTCCGGCCCGCCGATCTCCTGCACGCCGTTGATCGGACCGGTCGCCGCGGTGCGCCCGACGACCGCCGCCACCTCGGACGCCGCGATCGGCTGTACGCCGCCGTGGGGCAGGTGCACCACGCCGTCCACCGTCGCCGAGTCCGCGATCGCGCCCGCGAACTCGAAGAACTGGGTCGCGCGGATGATCGAGTACGGCAGGCCGGACTCGGTGATCAGCTTCTCCTGCGCCACCTTCGCGCGCAGGTAGCCGGATTCGGGCAGCTCGTCCGTGCCGACGATCGACAGCGCGACGTAGTGGCCGACGCCCGCTTCCTTCGCGGCCGCCGTCAGGTTGGTCGTGGCGGTGGTGAAGAAGTTCATGACGTCGTCGTCGGCGAACGACGGCGAGTTCGACACGTCGACGAGCACGTCGGCGCCCTGCAGAACTTCTTTGACGCCCTCGCCGGTCACCGTGTTCACGCCGCTGTTCGGGGACGCGGGCACGGCGTCGTGGCCGTGCTCACCGAGCCGCTTCACGACCTGACTGCCGATCAACCCGGTGCCGCCGATGACAACGATCCTCATGGGTCCGTCCCTCTCGTGAGCCCGCCCCGTGCGGGCGTTCACGAGCTAAGACAGGACAGCTCTCGCGGTTGTGACAGGCCTAGCGGAACGCACCCAGCTTCTCGGGGTTGACCAGCCACAACACCTGATCGATACCTTCCGCGGTGGCCGTCACGGTGATCACCGCGTAGGTGTTCTCGTCCTTGCGCAACCGGATCGCGTCGAGCCCGTTCACCTCGACGTAGGTGGCCTCCGCACCCGCCCAGAACGACGGCGCCCAGCCCGAGATGATCTTCGCCAGCGACGCCGCGCCGAACAGCGGACGACCGGCCGCCTTGATGGCGCCGTTGCTGTCGGAGTAGCTGATCACGTCCTCGGCGAAGAGCTTCTCCAGCCCCGCCAGGTCACCCGCCTGCGCGGCCGCCACGAACGCCTCCAGCAGCTTGCGCTGGTCGGCCCGTTCGACGGGAACCTTCCGCTCGTCCGCGAGGTGCTTGCGCGCCCGGCTGACCAGCTGACGGGTGGCCACCTCACTGGCCTGCACGATCTCGGCGATCTCGCGGTACGGGTAGCCGAACGCCTCCCGCAGCACGTACGCGGCTCGTTCGGTCGGAGTGAGCTTCTCCAGCAGCATCAACACCGCGAGCTCCAGCACCGCGCCCTGCTCGGCGCCCAGCTGCGGGTCCGCGGACGTGTCGACCGGCTCGGGCAGCCACGGCCCGACGTAGGTCTCCCGGCGGGCCCGCGCGGTCTGCGACTCGTTGATCGCGAGACGGGTGATCGCCGTCGCCAGGTAGGCCTCGGGGTTGAGCACCGACTCGCGGTCCGCGAGCTGCCAGCGCAACCAGACCTCCTGCACGAGGTCCTCGGCGTCCGCCACGCTGCCGGTCATGCGGTACGCGATCCCGAACAGCCTCGGCCGAGCCGACGCGAACGCCGACTCGGCCTGGTCGAGCTTGGTCATACGGCCACGTTAGCGCTCACAGCGGGACTGAGCGGTGTGGCGCCCCGCACGCCGGTTACGCGCAGGTCCAGCGCAGCGGACCTGCGTCGCTCGCATGGCTGAAGAGCGTGTCGTCGTCACCCGCGACGAACAGCTCGGAGACGAACGTGACGCCGTCGGGGTAGGGCAGCTCACCCAGGAAGGTGGTGTCGCGCCACACCGACTCGTGGCCGACCATCGTGTCGCGTTCGCCGGTGATCAGCCCGCCCGCGTTGATCGAGAACGCCGTGCCGCCCTGGTCGATGTGCCGGACGTTGCCGTCGGTGTCCCACAGCAGCGCCTGCGAGTCCGGCCACGCGCCTTCGGTCTGGTAGCCGATCACCTTGCCGTTGCGCATCCCCTCGACGATCGTGAACTTGCCCTCGTCGGCCAGCCGGGTGATCTGACCGTTGCGCCACAGGTAACCCGGCTTCCCCTGCCCGCCGCTCATCAACACGGTGCCGTCGTCGTCGAGGTCGATCGCCGAGCCCTCGATGACACGCGGGCCGGAGGCGATCGCCGACCACACGATCGCGACGTTCTGGCCGTCCGAGATCCGCTGGCCGCTGCCCAGCACGTCTCCTCGTTCGTTCAGCGCGGTCGCCCCCGAGACGCGATAGCCGGCCGGAGCAGCGAACTCCGTCAGCGTTCCCGCGCCCTGATGGCCACCCGAGTAGGTCAGGACGGCCGAGCGTCCTTCGGCGGGCAGAGAGCCGCTCACCAGGACCGTTCCCGCCGAGTTCTCGTCGGCCATGTACAGCCACAGCAGGTGATTCACCTCCTGCACCACCCGCGGTGTGCCACCGGTCCACAGGATCAGGTCGCTGGTGTTCGTGCCCGGCCTGATCGACGTGCCCGCGTAGTTGCCGTGGCTGTCCGTGCCGTACACCTTCGTGGACCGCGGCTCGTACCCGCCGGGCGTGACCACTTTCGACACGTCCCGCTTGCACAAAGCGGGATCCTGCAAGGGATCTGCGGTGGCCGGTGCCGCGAAGGCCGTGCAGGCCACTCCAACTGCTGCGATGAGCGCGAGACTGCGCATCTGGGACTCCCCCGGATCACTGGATGACGCGACGATCACGCCCGTGGCCGGCTGCTGGTTGCCCCGTGGATCTTGGATCACCCGAACGGCCTAGAGCCCGCCGGACACGTCCACGGTCGCGCCGACCACGTAGGACGATCGCGGCGACAGCAGCATCGCGACGATCGG